>JBGVLR010000248.1:0-2090 GCA_045124375.1 Acetatifactor sp. | reverse complement strand
ACCGCCAATAATTACATACTCCCAACCAAAATCTCCGAATTTGAGTCTGGCAATTCCATGGTTAGACGCCCCGCCGGAATAATGGAATGTACCATCTGTCTTGATATCTGCCATCTGCCGGTAGGCAAATGTATATCCTGTCGCTCCCCCACCATACCGCAAAACCAGCACACCGTAGTCATTAACGTCATTTATGGTGATCCATAGGAGCAATTCCGGAATTCCGTCTGCATCCAGGTCTGCCGTGGTGTATTTGGTTATGGATACGTTGACTTCAGAAGTCGTGCCAAAAGATTCACAGTATTGCTTGATGGTCACGCCTTCTGCCAGATCCCTGTCAAGAAAACCACTTTCTCCAGATAGTATCGATTCAAATTTCGCTTTTGCCTCTTCCCACGAGCCATCATTGATGGGCACGGTGACAGTATTTTCCGGTGGAATCGTCACATTATCAGGTTCCGTTGCCTCGGTAAACCACTCTGGTTCCACAAGCGTATCTGCATCGGGCTTCTGTGGCGTGTAATCAAACCGGAAAGTATCGACAATCGCTTCCAGAGCTTTTCGGTCCATGGGGTTAGGAGCACCGTCGTTGGGTTTCAGAATATTGACTGTTACAAAATGGGTGGGCAGATCCGCAATAATCAGCGCCTTGGTTTGGCTAAGTGCAAGCAAGACTTCTGTGCCATCCTTCACAAAATAAGTCCACTCATCATACTGGCTTAAATCACCAACATTCAGTGCAACGCCATCAAATGCACTTTTCATAACACAGCGATAGGAATACCGGACAGGATGCGGCCAAGGATTCCCTTCCCAGGTAAGCTGAGTTACGCCAGGAAGCTGGAAAGTGCCGTCCCTATAGTAATAAGCACCACCATCAAAATCCACCAATGCAACAGTGCCGTCTGCAATGATGTTGTTGATGCCCATATCCGTAAACATGCGCATAGGCTCGTCTGCCAGATAAGTTGGTCCTAACAACTGCAAGCCGTACTTATCACAGATTTCATCAATCTTTGCTTCCATTTCAGGTGTGTAACACAGATAGGACATATACTCCATAGGAGATTCATAACCGGGAATTATATCTGGATCATTGGGATCACAGGTGCTAAGATAATCCTGCCACTCTTTTGCAGCTTGGTAATTGGGTGTACCTACATAGCCCTGCAGGGAGATGGAAGTGCTTACACCAGTTTCATCGAAACCGGCATCATAGGTGTATTCGCCTAGATACATATCCTTTAGTCCCAGAATGTAGGCTACGCAGCCAACCAGCACAAGCATCAGTGCAATGATCGCAGCAATCAGAAACAGCCGCCTGGACGGGAGTCTCCTTTTCGGTGCAGCGGTCTGACTGTGTGCTTCCAATACGTATTTATCCCGGATGGAACCGATGGTTTCTAAAAGATCCATTGATTTCATAGTCCCCCTCCTTATCCTTCCAGGCCGTAGTAAGACACCTTCCACTGGCCATCTTCCCAGGTAAGTGTCATACTCAAATACATATAATAATCGCTTCCTGGTGTTACCCTGAATTCAACAGAAGGATACAATTCTCCCCAGTAAGCCATATCCAGGACAACAGTATTCAAACCCTTTATAGAATTAATAACAGGGTCTGCAGGTTCGAAATCTGTATATACGTCAACATTTCCACTATACGTGTCTGAGAGGTATGCTTGTACTGCTGCCCTGTCACCGGAATAATAGGCTTTCATAAACTGGCTAATAACCACTTCGGGGGAAAGCGTGTTGGAAGAACTTTGCTGCTGAACGGGTGCAGTACCTTCCAATATGTTCAACAGGTAATACACTCTCTGCTCGATCATGTCAGCACCAGAATTCCAATATTCTCTCTGAGACTGGGTTTCTGCAACAGCAATATTCTGCTCTGCGGCCTTGTAAGCGCTCCACTCCAACTGGGCATATAGAAGGTCTTGCATGGTCTCAGAATCAAGTTTTTGTTCGACCGCAGGCCAGAGTTTCATCAGAGTGTTCGTCCAGACTTCATATCGTTCCATAGCATAAGCATCCAGATCAGTTTGGGTGTTGGAATCGCTCTGAACAGCATTGACAATCGTCTGATT
>JBGVLR010000247.1:0-1569 GCA_045124375.1 Acetatifactor sp. | reverse complement strand
GTTCGGTCAGAACTTTTTGATCGATACACACGTACTGGATAAGATCATCAGTGCAGCAGAAATTACAAAGGATGACCTGGTCGTAGAAATCGGCCCGGGAATTGGAACGATGACTCAGTACCTTGCATGTGCAGCCAGAGAAGTTGTAGCGATTGAAATCGACAAAATGCTTATTCCAATCTTACAGGATACCTTAAGTGCCTATGATAATGTAACAATTATCAATGAAGATGTATTAAAGGTAGACTTAAATAAACTGGCAGAAGAAAAAAATGGCGGCAGACCGGTAAAGGTTGTTGCAAACCTGCCATATTATATTACGACACCGATTATCATGGGTTTATTTGAAAACCATGTACCGCTTCACTCCATTACCATTATGGTACAGAAGGAAGTTGCGGACAGAATGCGCATGGGTCCGGGAACAAAGGACTACGGTGCATTATCTTTGGCAGTACAGTATTATGCAGAACCTTATCTTGTGGCAAATGTACCGCAGAACTGCTTTATGCCAAGACCAAAGATTGGATCTGCTGTTATCAAACTGACGGTACACGAAAAACCGCCGGTAACAGTCCGTGATGAAAAATTAATGTTCAAGTTGATTCGAGCATCCTTTAATCAGAGAAGAAAGACTCTGGCAAATGGTCTGAACAATAGTCCGGAATTACATTACTCCAAAGAACAGATTGCAGAAGCGATCGAGAGACTGGAAGTGTCTCCAAGTGTTCGTGGAGAAGCGCTGACTCTGGAACAGTTTGCGAAACTGGCAGATGTGCTTTTGGAACTGGAAGGAAAGTAAACGAAGATGAGAAGAGAACTTTCCGCAGATGAAAAATTTATGAAGGAAGCGCTGCGTCAGGCGAAGAAAGCTTATAAACTTGAGGAAGCTCCGATAGGATGTGTGATCGTCTATGAAGGAAAGATCATAGCCAGAGGTTATAACCGACGCAATATTGATAAATCCACACTTTCCCATGCGGAAATTCTGGCTATCAGAAAAGCTGCAAAAGTGATGGGAGACTGGCGGCTGGAGGGCTGCACTATGTATGTGACACTGGAGCCATGTCAGATGTGTGCTGGAGCCATCGTGCAGGCGCGAATCGACAGAGTCGTGATGGGAAGCAGAAATGCCAAGGCAGGCTGTGCCGGTTCTGTGATCAATCTTTTACAGATGAGTGAGTTCAATCATCAGGTGGAACTGACAGAAGGAATTCTTCAGGAAGAATGCAGTGCACTGATGAGCGGATTTTTCCGTGAACTTCGTGAAAAAAAGAAAAGCAAGCAATCCGTTGACAAAGCTGAGTAAAAAAGGTATACTAGAAACTCGTGAAACAGTCATAAAGTTTCCGTACAGCCGGGGCGGTAGCGGTGCCTTGTACCTACAATCCGCTATAGTAGGGGTGATATTCCGCAGAGGGCGTTTCCTTGTGAAGCTGCCCCTGATAAGTGATGTTGACGTTTGGGTCTTACGCGACGGGAAACTGTGAACCGTGTCAGGGCAGGAATGCAGCAGCACTAAGCAGACCTTTCCGGGTGCCGTGAGGGCGCTCGAGCCGAGTTAACTGT
>JBGVLR010000246.1:0-4590 GCA_045124375.1 Acetatifactor sp. | reverse complement strand
ATTTATAATAAATTGGAGAAACAAAATACAGCCATTTATGAGAGGGAACAGCAGCTTGCCAGCGTGGAAAAGGAGCTTGTGGGAGCAAAGGGCATCTTTAAGGCAAAACAGCGTAAGGAGTTGCAGGAGCAGGCAGAACAGTTAAAGACACAGATAGTCAATATGAAACAGTACCTATCAAGTATGGTGCAGGGTTATGGATATAAGAATGTGAAGGAGTTTCTGGCTGAATACAGCGTGTCCAAAGCAGAGTATAGCGATTATCAGTCAGCGGTTGCAAAGTGGGAACAGCAGACCGGAAATAAGGCAGAACCGGACAGTTTAAAAGCAAAGTTGCAAAGGAAGACGCAGGAAGTAAAGGAACGAGAAAATAACAGACAGAGCCATCATTACAGGAGCGATAGAGGTGGCAGATAGGAGCAGTTTATGAAGAAACACATCATTGGAGAAAATGGAATTAGTTACACACTTGGAGAGGATGAATTGTATTATCCGGATTTGCAGATAGCGGAAGGGACACACTATGAGATTGGCAAGTATGGACGGATGCGGTGGGAGTATTTGAAGAACCACCACAGAGGGGAATATATCAAACTACTTATGAATGGGAGATTGAATGAGTATTTGCATGAGGTTGATACACAATGTTATGAGAGATTAGAACTTCTTGTAGAGCAGATGAAAGCCGGAACAGGGATTACGGAAGAATTAAAAGCTACCGACCAGATGAAGTGGGTAGAGCTGATGAATAATGTGAGAAGTTCGGCAGAGGAAATCGTATTAAAAGAGTTGATATATGTGTAGTGTGGGTGCGGAGCGTAATGCTCCGTATTCTTATATTTTGGATGCAAAATAACATCCGCTATGATATAATCATTTTGGAATAAGAGAAAATATAGAGGTTGAAAACAAATATAGAAAAAACGTTGATACGAGATATTGGGAAAGTTGATTGCTATTAGCAAAGAGGTGAGATATGTGGAGCAAATAATGATAGTTGAAGATGATATAGGTTTGAATCAGGGGTTGAGTAAAGCACTAAAAGCAGATGAACGACAGATTATTTCCTGCCTAGACATGAAAACGGCAAAGGAACAACTACTTTGCGGCAGCGTGTCTTTGATCCTGCTAGACATAAATCTTCCTGATGGCAGCGGGCTTGATCTGCTGCAAGAAATCAAAGAAGAAGCACCGGATATTCCTGTCATTCTGCTGACTGCCAACGATACAGATATGGATATTGTAGATGGATTGGAACGAGGAGCCGACGATTACATTACCAAGCCTTTTTCTCTTTCTGTTTTACGGGCAAGGGTGAATACCCAACTGCGAAAGAAAATAGCCATCCATAAAAATACACCGATTCATATTGAGCATTTTTGCTTTGATTTTGGCACTATGACCTTTTGTGTAGGGGATGCCAAAGTTGATTTGAGCAAAACGGAGCAAAAATTGCTGCAATTACTTATTGAAAACCGTGGTCGAACAATGACCCGTGGAGACCTTGTAGACCGAATTTGGACAGACGGTGCAGAATATGTGGATGAAAATGCCCTGTCTGTTACGATTAAGCGTCTTAGAGATAAACTTGGCGCACAGGAATATATCAAGACTGTTTATGGAATCGGTTATAGCTGGGTAAAGAAAGATGAATGAGATTGGAATTGCTGTCATACTGCTGTGTGTTCTGGCTACGGCAGTTATCGTATTGTGGAATCAAAGGAAAACCAGAAAAACAATGGATACAATCGAAAAGATGTTAGATGCTGCAATAGATGGCTCATTTTTTGAAAATACTTTTGATGAAAGTAAGCTGTCTGCCTTGGAAACAAAATTTGCACACTATCTTTCTGCCGCAGAAACTTCTTCTCGCAATGTAGCTCAGGAAAAAGATAGAATTAAATCCCTGATTGCAGATATTTCACATCAAACAAAAACACCGATTGCAAACCTGCTGTTATACAGCGAGCTTCTGATGGAAGAAAATCTTCCGGCATCGGCAAAAGCGAATGTGGATGCGCTATACAATCAATCGGAGAAGCTGCGATTTTTGATTGACTCGCTTGTAAAGCTGTCCCGGCTGGAGAATGGAATTATTTCTCTATCGCCGCAGCACACAGCGCTACAGCCACTACTTCAAGGTATTACAGAACAATATGCTGCCAAAGCCACAGAAAAAGGATTGTCTCTGTATCTGCATGATACAGATATTTCTGCTATCTTTGACTCCAAATGGACAGCAGAAGCACTGGCTAACATTGTAGATAATGCTGTAAAATACACAGAGCATGGCACAATTACAATTTCTGCCGTAAGTTACGAAATGTTTGCAAGAATTGATATATCAGATACCGGCGCAGGTATCTCTGAAAGTGAACAATCCAAAATCTTTACCCGGTTTTATCGTTCAAAGAATGTGCGGGAACAGGAAGGCGTTGGAATCGGCTTGTATTTGGCTCGGCAGATTATATCCGGTGAGGGTGGTTATATCAAGGTTACTTCCGCTCCCGGAAAAGGAAGCACGTTTTCCATATTCCTGCCGAAGTAACTTCAATTCTTTCAAAACTGTTAGAATTCATTTCCCGCCGGAAAGAATGTGGAAAGAATCCTATGCGATAATCTGTATGTATCAAAGGATGATTTCTTTGCATACATACAGATTTTTTCATGGAGGTACTCGTTTATGGAGATTTTACAGGCAAAAAACCTGAAAAAGATTTATGGCTCCGGTAACAATGCAGTTCATGCACTGGATGGAGTTGATTTAAGTGTACAGAAAGGCGAATTTGTGGCGATTGTCGGTACATCCGGCTCCGGCAAGTCTACCCTACTGCATATGCTTGGCGGTCTGGATCGACCCACAGATGGAGTGGTTTCTGTTGATGGGCAGGACATTTTTTCCTTAAAGGATGAACCCCTGACCATTTTCCGCCGCAGAAAAATCGGCTTTGTATTTCAGGCATACAATCTTGTGCCGGTGCTGAATGTGTATGAAAACATCGTTCTTCCCATTGAACTGGACGGCGGCAAAGTTAACAAGGATTTTGTTGAGCAGATCGTACAGACGCTCGGACTGGAGAAAAAGCTGGATGCTCTGCCCAATCAGCTTTCCGGTGGTCAGCAGCAACGTGTGGCAATCGCCCGTGCATTGGCGGCAGCTCCGGCTATTATCCTGGCTGACGAACCGACAGGCAATCTGGATTCCAAGACCAGCCAGGATGTGTTGAGCCTTTTGAAAGTAACCAGTCAGAAGTTCGCTCAGACAATCGTAATGATTACACACAATGAAGAAATTGCGCAAATGGCAGACCGCATTATCCATATCGAGGATGGACGGATCGTTACCAAGAATTAACGGGAGGTGACGAAGATGAATGTCAAGAACAGAAAATGTATCAAAAAACTCAGCTGGCGTTCTTTATGGGCATCCCGTAAGCGCAATATCATTGCAATCATTGCCATTGCCTTGACGGCATTGCTATTTACTTCTTTGTTTACCATCGTAATGTCCATCAATTCCAGTTATGAGAATTACACCTTCCGTCAGGTGGGCGGCTGCAACCACGGCACCTTTAAGGAAGTAACCGAAGAGCAGGCTCAGGCCATTTCCGGCCATCCCAAGGTGAAAGCTGTGGGTATACGCACAACTATCGGCTTCATGGACAGAGGCGTTTTTGCGAAAGTCCCTTCTGAGATCAGCTACATGGACGAAAACTGTACCCAATGGAGTTTTGCGAAACCCACAACTGGACGTATGCCCAAAATAGGGAAGGAAATCACCATGGACACCGCTGCCCTAAAGTTGCTGGGCATCCAGCCGGAGCTGGGGGCGGAAATTACACTGACCTATACCGTAGGCGACAAAAACCAGCTGTCCTACGAAAAAACGGACACCTTCACCTTAGTTGGCTGGTGGGACTATGACGATATTAGCCCTGTTCACTATGTCAATGTTTCCGAGGAATATGTCCGGTTCGTGGAAGCCGAGGGCGTGGCCGCAGGAATGAACCCCTTCCGCACGGACCTGAATGTGATGATGGCATCCGCCATCGATATCCGGGGACAGATGGAGCAGGTGGACCTGGATCTTGGCTACACCTGGGAAACCCGGGGAGAAGAGAACAGTGTCCGCATCGGTGTCAACTGGGGCTACACTTCTTCACAGCTTGGCGAAAGTATAGATGTAACAACGATTGCTGCGATTATCGCCTTCCTTGCTTTGGTAATCTTCACGGGCTATCTGATTATCTACAACATTTTTCAGATTTCCGTTACCGGGGATATTCGATTCTATGGCTTGCTGAAAACCATTGGTGTTACGCCCCGGCAACTGAAACGCATTATCCGCCAGCAGGCACTGTTTTTGTGTATTGTAGGCATTCCTGTTGGATTACTGTTGGGATATGGTGTCGGTGCATCTCTGACTCCAGTCGTAATGGCACGAACCACTTTTGGTGTCGGAGTTTCTACCGTCAGCACTTCACCGTTGATTTTCTTTGCGTCTGCTCTGTTTGCGCTAATTACAGTTTTGCTGTCCTGCTCCCGTCCGGGTAAGATTGCTTCAAAAGTTTCTCCGGTAGAAGCAACAAA
>JBGVLR010000245.1:0-5797 GCA_045124375.1 Acetatifactor sp. | reverse complement strand
TTGCCAGAAATTATTCTGACTTCAATCTGACATTTATGCCAAATCAGGCTATTTCCTGATAATGACCTTGTTTTTTCTCCTTACCTAGGGCTGAACCTCAGCCCAACCCTTAGCAAAATACATTTAACAATTACCTATTATATTCGAAATCTATGCACCGGACAAAAGCCGGGACAGAATTTGCCTGAAATCAGCACTCTTGTTATTATACCGTGTGTTGGAGGAAATTTCAATCGTGTGTTTGTATTTTTCTTGCCTGAAACAAGCTATTTTATCCGATTAAAACCTTTTTTCCTTCAAATGCGAATCCATATTTTTTAATTTTATCTTCTGCCACTCCTTCATTTATCAGTACAGCGGCATAATTTTGTTCGTCTATCTGCTTCAGAGCAGCTTTCACAGTCTCATCAAGCGTTTTCTCCTCATCATTATCACGCACTTTGAATTCCAGGATGATTCCATCATCATGCTTGTTTCGTGGCTTCAGCAACACATCATACCTGCCAAAACCGCTCTCACGATTAGAAGTAATGATATATCTGTCTGCCAGATCTACCATCAATCCCAATACAAAGCCATGATAAAAGCGTTCGGGTTCAGTGGTCTGTGAAGGATTCTTTCCGGTATCAAAATAACTGAATGTAGCAAGTGCCACCTTGTTCATATAAGCGTTCATTGCTTTTCTATTCCCTGACAATAATGCTTTTACGAAGTCATTATAATCCGGAGTGAAACGCGAAAACCATTCGCAGATCATTCTTTCAAACATGACCTTTACTTCTTTATTAGTCAGCGCTAAATCATACTCTTCCCGCCCATTTTCAAGATTCATTTCATACTTTATCACTTTAAGATACCCACTCGCAAGCAACAGGCTCCAGATGGCATATTCACTATAGTCAAGCTGCGCAAAGACAATCTGCTCATCAATCTGCGTGTGCAGACTTTTCCCTGCCAAAAGATCTTCCATAATCATCTTAACATTAGCACTGCCTTCGCGGATCAACTTTTCTACAAGGCTGTTGCTGCTGGTATTGGCCCAGTATGTTGCGAACTTCCTGCTTTCCAGATAATTTAGAATAGACCAGGGATTATATATATCAGTTCTTGTACCAAAGGCAAATCCATCATACCACTTCTTTACTTCATCAACCTGATCAAACAGATCATATTCCTGTAAAGCCTGATCTACTTCTTCCTGGGTAAAACCGAAACTATCCATGTATCGCTCAGTGGTGGTCGTAATCACCGTTGGGTTGTTTAAGTCAGAAAAAACAGACTCTTTACTGGTCCTGGTTATCCCTGTCATAATGGCCCGCTCCAGATATGGATTCGTCTTAAAGGTTGCATTGAACATACTTCTGATAAAACCAACCATTTGCTCCCAATAACCGTCTATATAGGCTTCCTGCATCGGCGTATCATATTCATCCAGAAGAATGATAACTTTTCTGCCATAATACCTGTAAAGATACTCCGCCAGCTTATGAATAGCCATAGTAGCTATTACCTCCGGCATATTCAGATTAATCTTTCGGTATTCTGCTTTCTCTTCCTCTGAAAGCACCTGACCCTCCAGAAGGAAACTGTTTCGTCGGTATAAATCCGTAATCAATTGACAAATGCGCAGTACACTAGACTGATAATCTCTTTCTTTTACATTTGCAAAAGAAAGGCTGATCACAGGATAAGTCCCCTGAAGTTTCCTGTATTTTTCCTCTTTCCAGATTGCAAAATTCTGAAACAGATCAGACCGCCCCGCATATTGTATGGCAAAAAACTTCTCAGTCATACTCATAGCCAAAGTCTTTCCGAAACGGCGAGGTCTGGTAATCAAGGTTACTACATCACCGCTTTCCCACCATTCTTTAATGAAATGAGTCTTATCAATATAAAAATAATTATTCATTATCAGTTGTTCAAAATCCTGATGTCCGATGCTGACCGTCCTTGCCATTTGAAACTCCTTTAAACCATATTATTATGTATAGTTTCACTATTCTCATTATAACCATTGACCCATCAAATGGGAAGCATTTTCTTGGATCTGCCGCAAAATTTCTTGTGAAGAACGTGTACTAATAAATCTCTTTTGCATCCCCCGGCAATTCCCTGACATGCTTCAAATACCCCAAGCTGTTATCTGCCTCTTCACGATCATATATCAGTCCCAGCCTCTCGCTGACCTCACCTGCAATCTCCCGGAACAGTTCACACATTTCCATAACGCCATTCCAGATTTCCTGCGTATCTGCCTTTGTATAAGTTGCCAGGTACCTGCTATAAATCTGCTCCGGCAAATAGTTCTTCAAATATTTTCCCGCTTTGCCGGTGCTTACCTGAAAATCATATTCACAGCCAACCTTCCATTCTAACAACCTCCTGAGCATGGGACGAACACAGGAATCAATCATCTCCATCACATAGGGCAGTTCCTCTCTCCAAAGTCCTTTTGCTACATTATTAAGGCACCACCAGAATTCATTGCAGGTACAGGAAAACTGATTCTGCGCAGGCCGCTTCACCCAGTAACGTTCATCACAGTGGTCTCCGTCACCGGGCAGGATTCCGTCTTTATCAAGCAGTTTCTGATACATCTCCAGATTCTTCAGGGCATGCTCTCTGGTACAGACATGCAAGTCCATCCTGTTGCCATCCGCAAACTGTATGAGCCAGCCATAGCTGCTTTCTATATCATCATCATAATAAACGTTTTCTTCCGGATACTGCATGTATAATCGTTTACCGAATCGGTCAATCCAAGTTCTGTCCTCTCTGAAAGATGCCGTCTCGGTGACAATATACTCAATATCATAATCCTGAAAAATATCTCTCGGAACTTTAGGATTCGTACGGGAGCCTTCCATATATACGGCTCTGATACGGTGATCCTCTTTAGCTGTATTGATGATTAAATCAAGCATTTCCTGTTCTGTACGCATGCTGGTTCCTCCTAGCTCTACCGTGTTTTTTGGTCATGTGAGATATTGTCCAATTATTGTTGCTTTCCAGTGGCAACTTGCGCTATAATCATATCACACCCAAAATCATTATGTCAAATTACTACAATCAGAACACACTCAGGAGCAACGAAACAATGGATATGAAACAAAAAATGCACAACTGTGAACTCTATTTTCCCAACGATGCAGAAATCATGAGAGAACAGACAGCCTGTCTCGAAAAGCTCTATGATTTCAATGCTACCCGCCCTTTAGAAAGCGAAAAAAGAACTGCTCTGTTAAAAAAAATGTTTGCCGAGATCGGCGAAGGCTGTTATATCGAGCCGCCGCTTCACGCTAACTGGGGCGGTCATCACGTTCATTTCGGCAAAGGCGTATATGCCAACTTTAATCTCACACTGGTTGATGATACCCATATTTATGTAGGTGATAGTACTATGTTTGGCCCCAATGTTACCATAGCTACTGCCGGACATCCCATACTTCCTGAACTCAGGGCCCAGGGATATCAGTATAACGCACCTGTCCACATTGGCAAAAACTGTTGGATCGGTGCAGGTGCTGTCATAGTTCCCGGTGTCACCATCGGCGATAATGTGGTGGTAGGCGCAGGCAGTGTGGTAACCAAGGACCTGCCTGACAATGTGGTTGCTGTGGGAAATCCCTGCAAAGTCCTGCGACAAGTCAACGAACATGACAAGGAATACTATTTCAAGGATAGAAAAATCAATCTTGATAAATAACTCCCTTTTAGGTCAATTGTTTCCGGAGCCAATTGACCGTTTGAAGAACACTATCGCATACTTGAAAATAGCGACATTCTAAGTTATAAAATAGAAAATGAGCAAGCGGATTCTGTCTGCCTGCTCATTTTCTATTGATCCATTTCGCCTCTTATTTATTCACCATCAGCTTAATCATGGCCTGATTCAGCCCGTCTACCGTCAGTTTGTACATAGGGAACAATTCCTTAATGGCGGTCTCCGCCTCACGCCATGGGGCACGGCCGGGAGCCATCTTGGGATTGAGCCAAACTACTTTCTTATACTTACGCTTAATCAGCTGCAGCCAGTCATATCCGGAAAGACCTCCGTTAGGACCTCGATAATTGCCTGTTGTGGAATACAACTCCTCCGGAGCCATGGCAGCATCTCCCACGATGATAACCTTGTAATCACTTCCCACATTGCGGAACATCCACTCCGTATCCACCCAGTCGCCGTTCTCACATTCCGGAGTCTTATACAGCTTACTATAGATGCAGTTGTGGAAATAATAGGTCTTTACATCTTTATAATGATTGGACTTATGCACAGCCTGGAACAAGTCATTTAACAGGCTGCTGAAAGGAATCATGGTACCTCCGGAGTCCATAAGAAGCAGCAGCTTAACCGCATTCTTACGCGGCTTCTTCATAACGATCTGCAGGCAGCCGCCGTTGTTACAGGTCTTGTCCACCGTACCGTCAATGTCAAGTTCCGTCTCCGGAATATCAAGTCTGCTGGAAAACTGACGCAGTTTACGGAAGGCAAGCTGGAACTGTCTGTTATCAAGTACCTTATCGTCACGGAAATCTTTATACTTTCTGGCACCGACTACCGCAAAGGCAGACTGATAACCGGTCTTGCCGCCTACGCGGACACCGCCTACATTGCCTCCCATATTACCGAAGGAAGTCTTACCCATGGTGCCGATCCAGTAGCTTCCGCCATTATGCTCGCTGTCCTGATCTTTCAGACGCTGACGGAACTTCTCTTCCACATCTTCCTTATCAATCTGCACCTCTTCCATCTGGTTCAGATGATTTCTGGCCTCTTCGTGAGCAAGCTCCATCATGTCCGATTTATCCAGCCAGCGCAGCATCTCGGCACCCACTTCCGTCTCTTTCTGGGCAGCCTTGAAACACTCCTCAAAAGCCATATCAAATTTATCAAAATCTGTTTCACTCTTTACCAGAATCATTCTGGCCACATAGTAAAACTGTGTCAGCGAACTGCCGCACAATCCCTTTTCCAGGGCCTCCTGTAACGTCAGGAATTCCCCCAGGGTCACATGCAGACCTTTCGCCCTAAGTGTTTGGAAAAAATCTATAAACATAGGACCTCACATTCCTGCTTCTTAAAAATTACAGCATATTTGCGGAATTCTTTACCAGTTCCAGATCCTCATCCTTCTTCACCACAACCCCTACAAAAGGCAGTGCTTTCTTGATCCTGTCAGCCGGAATTCCGCCGATCTGCAATGCATTGATCCAGTCGATCAGCTCGGAAGTACTGGGTTTCTTACGAATATCGCGAATGCTTCGGATATTGTAGAACACCTCCATAGCGTTCTTTAAGAGGTTTTCTTCCACGTTCGGATAATGTACTTTTACGATTTCCTCCATCAGTTCTTCATTGGGGAATTCTATGTAATGGAAAATACAACGGCGCAGGAACGCATCCGGCAGTTCTTTCTCCGCATTGGAGGTAATGATAACAATAGGTCTGTGCTTTGCCTTAACTGTTCTCTTGGTCTCATTGATGTAGAACTCCATCTGATCCAGCTCCCACAAAAGGTCATTGGGAAATTCCAGGTCAGCCTTGTCGATTTCGTCAATCAGAAGGACTACCTGCTCATCGCTGTCGAAGGCTTCTCCCAGCTTACCAAGCTTGATGTATCTTGAGATGTCGTCAACGCCTTCTTCTCCGAACTGGCCGTCATACAGACGCTGAATGGTATCATAGACATACAGACCTTCCTGTGCCTTGGTGGTAGACTTAATGTTCCAGATGATCAGCTTTTTACCAAGTGCTTTAGCTACTGCCTCAGCAAGCATGGTTTTACCGGTACCC
>JBGVLR010000244.1:0-2056 GCA_045124375.1 Acetatifactor sp. | reverse complement strand
GTAGTCATAAATTTTCTCCTCCGTGAGTTGTATGGTGGTTGGTGGTACTTCTATTATACCATAAGCGGAGAGAAAATTTATATAAAAGTAACAAGGAAATCCAGTAAAATCAAGGGTTTCCGGCATTTAACAAATGCCTATGAATGGAAATAAGGGAAGGAGACATTTATCATGTCTAAGAAAAACAACGTGGAAACTTCGCAGCAGGAGGAGAAGATCGTAACAAGATATGATCGCAGAATGCAGAAGCGGAAAGAACAGGAAGAAAAGGATAGAAGAGAGCAGAAGATTTTCAGAATCGTATGCGGTGTGGTATTGGCTGTAGTCCTCTGTTTCATAGCTTCTTTCCCGATTCGCAATTACATGGCAGTTAACCAGACTTATGTTAAGGTTGGCGGGGAGAAAGTAAGTAAAGTAGAATTTGACTATTATTACAATATGGCTCTCAGCAATTATTACAACCAGTACGGTATGTATCTGTCCTACATGGGTGTTGACCTCTCCGGAGATCTGACGACACAGATGTATTCCGATACTCTGACTTGGGACGATTACATTGAGCAGATGGCTGTAGGCAATATCCGCCAGGAGATGGCGCTGTTGGCAGAAGCTGAAGCTAACGGATTTGAGTATGACACCGCAGCAAAATATGATGCTTACGTTGAGATGATGAAGGATGCTGCCGCAGAAGAAGGCGTTTCTTTCAACGATTATGTAAGATCTGCTTTTGGTTCTTATGCAACCATTGGAAGACTGAAAGACACAATTTGTGATTCTATGAAGGCAAGCGCATACTCTGAGAAGATTGCTGAAGAGAAAGCACCTTCAGAGGATGAAATCGTTGCATATTATGAAGAGAATAAGGACGATTACGATTCTGTTGACTATCGTATTATCCAGATTGATGCTGAACTGCCTACAGAGCCTACCGAATTGGCTGATCCTGTAGAAGAGACCGCATCCACAGAAGATGCTGCTGAGGCAACAGATGCAACCGAAGCAACTGACAGCACCGAAGAAGCAGAGGAAGAAGAGTACGAGCCTTCCGAAGCAGAGATCGCAGCAGCTATGGCAGAAGCTAAAGAGAAGGCAGAAGCAGCAGTAAAGACAATTTCAACAGAAGGTGACCTGAGAGAAGATTATGCAAAGTCTTATCTCAACAGCAATTATAGCGACTGGCTGTTTGATGCTTCCAGAAAGGAAGGCGACACCACTGTCGTAGAAGATACGAATAATAACAGATATTATGTAGTAGAATTTGTAAAGAGATACCTGAAAGAAGAACCTACTGCTAATTTACGTATTATCATGACCGAGGATGATCCTCAGGCCATCGTGGATGAATGGAATGCAGGTGCCGCTACCGAGGACAGCTTCATCGAACTGTTCAACAAGTACAGCACTGATACCGTCAGCACCGAGGGCGGTCTGTATGAAGGCCTTACTTCTCTGTATGTACCGGATGAAATGGGTGAGTGGATGTTTGCCGAAGACCGTGCAGCAGGCGATGTAACGGCAATTGCACAGGAAGACAGCACCAGCTATGTGGCATACTTCGTATCTCTGGGAGACTACGAGTGGAAGCTTGACATCAAGAGCACTCTGTTAAATGAGACTATGGCAGACTATCTGTCAGAACTGATCAAGGACTACCAGGTAGAAGACCCTAAGGGTAATCTGGAATACCTGACAGTACAGAAGGCTGCCGAAGAGAGCGCTGCAGCAGCAACCGAGGAAACAGCAGCTACTGAAACAAAATAGGAAACAGCACGTGAAGAGTTGTAAAAAATACAGCTTTGAATGATTCCACTGAGTAAAAAATAAGATAATAAAAAGTATAAAAATCCCCTGCCTTTGGTTGATATGTATGGATATTGTATCTGATATCATATCATGAAATGGCAGGGGATTTTGTGTTACAGTTCACTCGTCAGCTACGGGCAGGAAAAGCGCATGCTTGCATGCGGCTTTTCCTGCCTGGGCTGACGAAGGGAGCGCCGGTTTATGAGCAAAGGTAGCCGCAAAGCGGCGGAGAGCACCGCAGGTTGCGACTAAA
>JBGVLR010000243.1:0-7161 GCA_045124375.1 Acetatifactor sp. | reverse complement strand
TTCAGAATATGCTTGATATGGTATATCTTGTATGCTCAGATATACGCATTCCACTTCCTAACAGAAAGTTAAATGTCGCTTAATCCGGGAAAACACTGGGGTTGGTGGTGTTTTTAACCCACCATTACCCTAGAAGAGCCTAAAAAAGTTAGTGGAAGACATATTAAGAAATCCTTGATATTATGAACGGAAGTTTATAAAGAAGAAAAAACACAATTTTTAGAACACACATACTAGTCAACGCGCCCCCAATTTGGTACAATAAATATGAAATTGTTTCAGACGCATTTATACAAGAATCGGATAATCAGGAGGTCAGTCTATGGAACAACAGATTTTTACAAATGAAGTAATTTTATCATGGCTTCAGTATTACGCCAAGAATACCACATTGGATTTAGAACACGTAAAGATTATTGACATCACTAAAAAGAATAAAAACGTCATTCCCACTGTTGAGTCACACAAAACAACTTTAGTGTTTACTAACGCCGGTATTGATGATATTTTCTATCGCCTGTGGAATGCGGGACTGGGAGAATGTGATGTCTGGTACAATGAGGGTTCGGATCCTTCCGGTGAAATTCTTCATCAAAAGGTAAAAGATATGATCGACAGGGGAATCAATGCTTCGGCAGGCATGCTGATTATTAATTCCAATGCCAGAAATACAGCCAAAATCGGACTGAGTAATGAAATGTTCCAACGCGGTTCCATTCAATATGTGGGCAGCGAAATCCGTGCGATTATCTTGAATAAAATGATGGTAGCGCCTCAGGATGATATCTGTGTAATCGGAGGAGAAAGTATTGCCATCGAGGCGGCACTGATGGCACCGGAAGGTTCTGTGCTTGCTGTTGAATACAGTCGTCAGGACCGTGCTACTCTTGAGGATAATGTAGCACATTTTGATTTACACAATATCAAAATTATTGATCACATAGATAATGAGAGCATGAAGGATTGTCCTGTTCCTTCTCTGGTATTTTTAGTGGCATCTGCCAGCACGGAGCAGGAGCTTTCCTATCTTACCGGTATCAATCCGAAAATCAATGTTGTTATTTATACCTTAGATTTCAAAGTGGCTGCCAACATTACAAATACTCTGCAAGATTTGGGGCTGACAGACATTGATACGATACAGGTATCCATATCTAAGCTGGGAAGTAAAAACACGTTCAAGCAGGAGCCTGCGCCATGGATTATCACTGCCAGAAGCCGCAATTGAACACAGGCAGCCAAGTAGCCATAAATAAGGAACGGGAGCGGCAAGATGGCTTGAGCTCATATAATGAAGCACAGATAGAGGCAATCACAACTACGCAGGGTCCTGTCATGGTCATCAGCTGCGCCGGTTCCGGTAAGACTACCGTGATTCTGGAACGGACAGCACGAATTGTAAAGCAGACAGGCAGGCCCAACAGGATCCTGGTTGTGACTTTCTCCAAGGCTGCTGCCACGGAGATGGAGAACAGGTTTCGGGAAAAATACGGGGCAGGCGGAGTCCGTTTTGCCACAATTCATTCCATTTGCTATTCGGTGCTTGCATCTACCTACGGACTGAAGGCAGATGCTATACTGAAAGAAAGCGAGAAAAGGCAGTTTTTCCGGATGATGCAGGAGACATTGATTGCCCGGGGAGCGGAGATTTCGGACGATTTCGATGAATTTTATCAGGAGATAACTTCTGTGATCAGCCGTGTGGCATCGAGAGCGGAAAGCAGCGGTGTTTCAGGAAATATCTGTGATGATGCAGAAAAACGAAAAATCTATCAGTGGTTATTGGAGGAATATACTGCATATAAGAAACAGAACCGGAAAGTAGATTTTGATGATATGATTCTCCTCTGTTACAGGTGTCTGAAGGGAAATCAGCAGGTACTTGCCTATTGGCAGGGAATCTTTGATTATGTTCTGATTGACGAGTATCAGGATACATCCGCGCTGCAGGCACAGATTTTCTTTCTTTTGTGTGAAAAGCACAGGAATCTCTGCGTGGTAGGAGACGATGATCAGGCGATTTATGGCTTTAGGGGCGCAGACAGCGGTATTTTCTTAAAGTTCCAGCAGCAGTATCCGGATTGCAGGAAGATATTTATGACTGTAAATTACAGAAGTCTGCCGCAGATTGTAAGGCGTTCTGCGGCGGTCATCGGTAATAACAGGCAGAGATTTACCAAGGAATTTCAGACAGCAAGAGAAGGCGCAGGAAAGATACAGATTATCCGTTGCGGCAGTGATGTAAAGCAGGTAGAGGCGATATTAAAAGGCGTGGACGAGGGTTTGAAAAAGGGTCTGGCGCTGAAGGATATGGCTGTACTGTATCGGGTGAAGAGAGAAGCAGCTTCGCTGGTCAACAGACTTTTGCTGGAAGGGATTCCTTTTTATACGAGAGAACTTCCACAGGACATTCATAAAGGAATGGTCTATCAGGATGTGATGGCATACTATCGGCTGGCCAATCGGATAGAGGTCCAGAGTGATTTACAGCGCATTCTCAATCGTCCCAAACGATACCTGAAACAGCAGCTGGTAAGGGACTGTAAGCTGGATCGGAATCAGCTTTATCAGGCGTGCATCAGGGATGCGGTGTCACCACGGGAATACGACCGGATCAATGATACAGTGAATCAGCTTTTTCTGGATCTGCGTAATTTGAAAAGTCTGTCTCCTTCCTCTTTTTTGGAATATCTTGATAAAGACATGGGATATGTGGAAAGCTTGAAAGATTATGCGGAATATAGAAAGATTTCCCCGGAGGAGATGGAGAGGGATTATGCTGCGCTGACAGCGGAAGCCAGAGGGTTTCAGGATATGGCACAGTGGAAGGCATATGTGGAGGAGTCAGGCGGCAGGGGCTTTGTACCGGATGAAAACGGACTGTATCTTTCTACTTTCCATGGGGCCAAGGGGCTGGAGTGGAAGAAGGTATGGATCATCTCTGCAGATGAAAAAGTGACTCCTTATTTTAAAGAAGGAGAGTACCAGGACCTGGAGGAAGAGCGGAGACTTTTCTATGTGGCAATGACAAGAGCCAGGGATGAACTGCAGATTTTGACCACCGAAGGGAAAGATCGGAGAAAACGGGAGATGTCCCGGTTCGTGGAAGAGATGATGGGGCGGAAATAATAGCAGTTAAAATGGAGGAAACGCTGACATGGCAGAAAATCGCAGAGGGCAATGGAGTGAATATCATATTATGCAGGGAAATCGCATGGTTGCCCAAATCAACCGCAATGGTATCTGTCGGATTGTGGATGAAACACGAATGCCGTATAACCTGTATTTTGAGGAAGGTGCTGATTTGGATATTCAGCTGCAAAACCTGGAGAATTTTTATTATTGGTGTGCTTCCCGGGTGCTGACTCTTGACAGGCAGTATGCGAAAGAGATTTTAAACAGTATCAACGCTTCCCAAAGTATGACGGACAGAAACAGGGCGGAGATCGCATTATCTTACCATTGCCTCTCACTTTTGGATATTTTCTGGGTAAAGGAAGCAGATGAGGTTGTAGAATTCCGAAACATCAATCTGTTTGAAAATCATCTGGATAGTGCATTTATTGATGTGGCTTTGCGTGGAAAACAGCTGACAGTGGAAAACAGGCATCTGGTTGCGGAAGATCTGAGTACGCAAGGATGCTTTCCTAAAGCCTGGGTTCTGCGAAACGGCACATTTTATCTGTTGAAAGACGGCGGGGAGGAGGCAGTGGAAAATGAACTGCTGGCCAGCAGGATATGTCAGTGTTTTCGGTGTAATCAAGTGGCTTATGAACAGGAAATATATGATGGACAGCCGGTATCAGTCAGTAAAATCATAACTTCACTGGAGCAGTCAATTGTGCCAATGGAGCATTTTGAAATTTATGCGGCAAATCAGGATATTGACAGGATGGCGTACATTATGGAGCTGGATGGTTATTCTTTTCATATGATGAATATTCTGGACTATCTGGTTGGAAATACAGACAGACACTGGGGAAATTGGGGCTTCCTGATGGACAATTGTACCTACAAGCCGGTGCGTCTTTATGATCTGATGGATTTTAACCGGGCTTTTCAGAGCTATGATGCTGTGGAAGGTGCAGTCTGCCTGACGACCGGGCAGAGAGAAACGCAGCTTGGGGCAGCGATAAAAGCGGTGGAAGCAATCGGGTTAAATCAGATAGCGCCGATACGGGAAAGCTGGTTCGCGGATGACAGGAAACTGGCAATGTTACAAAAGAGGCTGGAGTTGCTGAAAGAGGCTGAGAAATAATGTCAAAAAAACTTGCTCTCGCATAGCAGATTTGGTATACTTAATCAAATGATATTTCAAAAGATGCAGGAGGCACATATGAGTAAAGGAAAAGGATTTTTAAATGAGTTTAAGAAGTTTATCATGCGCGGAAACGTCATGGATATGGCAGTCGGTGTGATCGTTGGTGGCGCGTTCACCTCTATTGTAACCAGTCTGAATAAAGATATCCTGACACCGATTCTGGGAATTTTCGGCGGCATTGACTTCTCCAAGCTTGTAGTAGTTCTGGGAAGCGGCGAGGAAGCACCGGTACTGGCATACGGTAACTTTATTACGGCAGTCCTCAATTTCCTGATTACCGCTTTTGTTATTTTCTGTCTGGTTAAAGGAATGAATGTGATTAATGAGAAATTCAAGCATAAGGAAGAGGAAGCACCTCAGGCACCTACTACCAAAACTTGTCCTTATTGTAAGAGTACCATTGCCATTGATGCGGTAAGATGTCCTCATTGTACTTCAGAGCTGGACAATAAGGAAGCTGCAGATGAATAATGAAGCAGGAACGGAAATCGGAGATTCTGATAAGCGGCGGGAAGAATTACTGGCGTTTCTGGAAAGTTACGATTTCATGAAGCTGGGACAGGCTGTCAATCGCGGACAGTGGGACAGCGCCATGATGACTCTTCGCAGGATGGACCAGAAGGTTAAAAAGCTGGGGATCAAAGAATTTGAACAGCCCATGAAGGGGCTGCGGCTTGCTTTGAGCGGCAGAAATGAACTGCAGACCAAACAGATACTTGCCATGGTCGTGGCAAAGAGAGTCAGGATGCGGGAAATGCTGCGGCAAACAAAATAGGAACAAAAAATGAAGTGAAGTGCAGGGAAAGCCCGAAGCGTCATTGCAGCAGTAGAACTGCCGCAGTCCGGCGTTTCGGGCTTTTAGTTTTTTTTGCAATAAAATGATTATTTTTTGTAGTAAATGTTTATAAAAGCGTAGTATATGGGTGAGAGGGAAAGGAGGCGTGAATAAATGGAGGATGGCAGAATTATCGAACTGTTTTTTGAGAGGTCAGAGGAGGCAATCAGTGCACTCGACAGGAAGTATGGCCGGCTGTGTCATGAGCTTTCCAATCATATTCTGAATAACAGATTGGATGCGGAGGAATGCGTTAACGATGCCTATCTGGGGATGTGGAACGTGATCCCGCCCGAGCGACCCAATCCATTGATGGCTTTCCTGTGCAAAATCGTACGGAATCTTTCACTCAAACGGTATCATGCCAATACTGCTAAGAAGCGTAACAGCGCATATGATGTGGCAATGGCGGAGGTGGAAAGCTGTCTGGCATCGCCTGATACGGTAGAGGGGAGAATTGAAGCGAACGAGCTTACCAGGGAGTTGGAACGCTTTCTGGACATGCTGACGGAGGAGAACAGGGCCCTGTTTTTACGGAGATACTGGTTTGCAGATTCTTATGAAGAGATTGCAGGGCGGATGGGGATGACTCAGAAAAATGTATCCGTCCGGCTGGCACGGTTGAGAAAGCAGTTAAGGAAGTATTTAACAGAAAGGGGGCTTCTATGAATACAGATATTTTTTCACAGGCGCTTGGAGAAATTCATGAAAAGTACATTGAGGAAGCCGTCTGTTATGCAGTTACGGCTGAGGGTAACCAGGCTTTACGGAAAAAGAAAAGGCGCAGATGGATGAAGTGGGTTGTGGCCGCAGCCTGTCTTTGCCTGTGCATGGTGGGTTCTGTAAAGGTGCTGCTTCGATTTGACTATTTCAGAATGGGATGCAGTGCCCAAATTGGTACCATAGTGGATGGCGCTTATTATTATAAGGTTTCACATGACGGCGTGTATCGTTACACGCAGGAGGAAGGAAATGTAAAGCTGTTGAGTACGTTCTGGGAGGATGGATGGCTGGTAAATGAGTATGGTCTGTACTTTGACAGGGGACGAAGCCTCTATGTGAAAGAGCACGAAACAGGGAAAGTACGCAGACTTTACAGGGCCGGATTTTTTGAAAGCAGCCATATCGGATTTACTTTGCAGGAGGATGGAAACATTATTGTGACCATATATAACAAGTATAAAGAAATCCGTTACGAACTGCTTCTGGACGGCACCACCGGGGAGGTGCTGGAGACGGTTATGGAGCCTATCGCCTATGATGATATCGTGATTCCATACAGCAGCGCCCATTACCAGGTGGGAGAGCGGGAAATTGAGCTGGTACCTGCGGAGGATGAGTATCGCTTTGACCTGCAGGAGAATGGTGGGTCTATTTTACCGGAGGGAATACTGGTATCCCGCTGGCCGCAATATTATGGGGATACGCTTTGGTTTGAATGTGCGCAATATGAGGAGAGCGACTATTGGGCAGAATATATTGAAGAGATGAAAGAAAAGGGTTCCTCTGCTAAGAAGCAGTTTATAGGAGAATTTTACATCAAGTTCGTGGTGTGTCCCGATGGGGAAGACAGACTGGTCATGGCTCCTAAAATGTTTTTTGATGACAGTCCTGCTGACTATCTTTTTTATGTAGTGAAGAATCGTCAGATCTGGTGCATGGATGCAGCTACCACCGAGGCTTGGATGGTGTATGAGGGGGAAGAAAATTCCATGTATTCTGTTGCTGCCGATGGGGAGTATTTATATAGCTGTGTGCCTTGGGATGAATATCAGGCGCTGTGGCAGGTGGTCCGTGACGAAGAGGGACGGCCGGAGTCACTTGTGCTGTTGGATGAGAACGTTATTGAGTAAACAAGATATAGGTTACAGTTCACTCGTCAGCTACGGGCAGGAAAAGCGCATGCTTGCATGCGGCTTTTCCTGCCTGGGCTGACGAAGGGAGCGCCGGTTTATGAGCAAAGGTAGCCGCAAAGCGGCGGAGAGCACCGCAGGTTGCGACTAAA
>JBGVLR010000242.1:0-5148 GCA_045124375.1 Acetatifactor sp. | reverse complement strand
ATGGCAGAGTAGCCAAGTCCGGCAGGGATAAACGCTGAAGGCATCTAAGCGTGAAGCCCCCCTCAAGATGAGATATCCCAATAAGTAAGACCCCTTGAAGACGACGAGGTAGATAGGAATAAGGTGTAAGTACAGTAATGTGCTCAGCTGATATTTACTAATCGGTCGAGGGCTTATCCTGAAGGCTGGAAGCGAAAGAAATTTCGCTTAGATGTTTTGTGAGATTGAAATTCAGTGTTCGGTTTTGAAGGTACAAATGTTAAAAGCATTGCACCTTTAATTACTTTGTAATTATTCCTCGATAGCTCAATGGTAGAGCACTCGGCTGTTAACCGAGTTGTTGTAGGTTCGAGCCCTACTCGGGGAGTTCATAGTGAATTGATTTCACATATGAATATATGCAATTCGGGAAAAAGAATCCCACCCATACATTTGGCTCCATGGTCAAGCGGTTAAGACATCGCCCTTTCACGGCGGTAACACGGGTTCGATTCCCGTTGGAGTCATTCATTACTCATATTCGTGTAGTCCCGAAAGGGTTACGGACCTTTAGCTCAGTTGGTTAGAGCAACCGGCTCATAACCGGTCGGTCCTGGGTTCGAGTCCCCGAAGGTCCACTTAAGAGAGAATGTCTCTTAAACAATTAATTAATATGGCCCAGTGGCTCAGTTGGTTAGAGCGTCGCCCTGTCACGGCGAAGGTCGTCGGTTCGAGTCCGATCTGGGTCGTTACAATCACATTAGTGATTGTGCCACTTTCAAGATGGGGTCTTAGCTCAGCTGGGAGAGCATCTGCCTTACAAGCAGAGGGTCATAGGTTCGAGCCCTATAGGCCCCATTCTTTTATTTCAGACGGCATATTATAGTTGTGTCTGCATATAATGTGCTGTATCGTTAATTTTATATTATGCTGGTGTGGCGGAATAGGCAGACGCAAGGGACTTAAAATCCCTCGGGGGCAACCTCGTGCCGGTTCAAGTCCGGCCACCAGCAGTATTTAAAAAGTGGGAGAAACGTTGATTTTACAGCGTTTCTCCTATTTTCATTACATACAAATTTTGCTTGTAAATGTTTGTAAAAATTTTCCGTTAGTCTAACAACGATTTCATGGCATTTATGGTTGCTTCATCAGGATTGTTTTTCCTTATGTAGTGCCATGTGGTAGCTGTGTCTGCATGACCCAATAAAGAAGATATTTTCGTAATACTAACTCCCTCATCATAGAGCAGTGTTGCCACTGTAAACCTTATTTGATGACTGGAGCGGTATTTGATGCCTAGAGCCTTGCAAATACGCTGCAATTCCTCATTAAAGGTGTTTGGAATGAGTTGTTTGCCATTCCTCATAAAAAGATACTCACTATCGGGATATAGGCGGTGAGCCTTTTCCACAATGGCAAGAGCCTTATCCGTTAAAGGAATTTGCCGAAAGCCTGTTGACTGATTACCCTTGATACGTTCCTCGTTGGTTATCTTTCCAACGGAGAAATTCATATCATCATCCATTTCATAAGTGCCACGCATACTACGGTTGATGTGCAGAAAACCATTCTGTATATCACTGTATTTGATTGCAAGCAGTTCCCCAATTCTCACACACAGATAAAAGTCTAATTGTATGGCAAGTGCGTATATATCCTCACTTTCTGCCAAGTAATCAAGAATCTTTCTGCGTTCCTCTAGGTGTTATTCAGCATTTTATTTACTCCCAAAATCATTCTATTCACGTCAAATTCAATAAGGCTCCGGCATCAAATAAAGTGACGTATATCCCGTCAGATTCTTTGATACCGGAGCCTTTTATGTTACCATTATCTCGTACCAATGAAAAAAGACAGGCCTCAACCGTCCAAAGTCGTCCTGTCTTTCCCCAAACAGCACCGGGAGTGAAACTCCCCTGTGCCCTTACGAGTATATGATAACAGTTATCTTTGAACACTGCAATGATTTTTCTCAGGATTTTTATGACCATACAATAAACCATCTCCAGCTTCACATGGTCGAATGTACCTGTGGAAAAAAAGGATGTCTCATCCGTTACGGCCATTACAAACGTTCTGTTAAATTTAATTCTGTTCTTATCCGCCTTTCCGTCCAGCGTGTGTTCTGTACAGAATGCCTCGTTTCCCATGCCCTCATCCCGTCTATTCTTGTCCCTTACTCCCAGATCCCTCTCCATGACCAGCAGCAGATCCTGGACCGCGTGGAAAAAGGCAATGATCCTGGACCCATAATGGAAACCAATATCCTGATCGATGAAAACAACATCAAGCACATCATCCGTCAGTTCAGAAAGCACTGGCGCCAAAGGCTCCTGTCAGCTGCTCTTAACATACTGGATGACCTGACAGCCCCATGTCTCCGTGTTTATTCCAGGCAGTTCATGCAGATTCACCGGACCCGAAATAAACTCTGTACTTATACCAACACAGCCTGACCTGACATATCACCGGAATTCTTCTATTATGGTCCCAAACCATGAAAAGGAGGATACTACCATGACATTTGACGATGTATTCAAACAACTTGCCACCATTGATAAAGCCGCTGTTTCCCTTTTGAAAGCAGCATGTCCCCATCCGGATGAGGGGCTTCCGGGATCCGTGCGCCCTCTTGCCGACCCTGCCCAGGACCGTTTTCTCCGGGAACAGACAGGAAACATGCTGGAGTCCCTTACACTTCTCCATGCAGAGTTCCGTTACCTTACCAGCCCTGTATCCAGGGAATACCAGCTGACACTTTTCTCAAACGGAAGATATGGATGTTTTGACGGGGACATCCATACTCTTTCCTGCGGAAAGGCCATCGAGGCAAAGCTCTATGACAGCCATGGCAGGCCATACTGGGTAAAAAGCCGGATCGAACACGATGGGAATGATTACTTCCTCTGGGGATATCCAGGCATCCCTCTTGCAGGGCTCACCATAAGAGAAAGGGAGGTACCATGCCATGACCTTTGACCAGAAGCAGAAGACCGCCCTTTTCCGTTACAGTGTGATCGCACCACTGGAGACCGGGACCAGTGACCCGTCCATAAGCAACAAGGAATTCTTCCGCCGTGCTGCTGAAAGGACCTATACGGACCCAGATGGAAAAACAGTGACCATTGGTGCCTCTACGATTGAAAAATGGCACCACGCTTATAAAAAGGGAGGATTTGACGCCCTTTTTCCACAGAGCAGGAAGGACGAAGGGATCAGCCGGAAACTGGACCAGGACCTGCAGTCCAGGATCCGTTTCCTGATGGAAGAACATCCCCGCATTACTGCTGCTGAGATCCACCGCACACTACTGTGCAGCGGGGACATCCATATCAACCAGGTCTCCACGTCCACAGTGGAACGGTTTGTCCGTCTGGTCAGAAGCCGGGAAGGCAGTTCCGTCAGCAAAGATATGCGGCGCTATGAACGGGCACATATCAATGAGGTCTGGTACGGGGATACCATGTACGGCCCCTGGCTTACGGACAGTGAAGGCAAAAAACGTGTCTATTTTATCGCACTCATTGACGATGCCAGCCGTTTTATCGTTGCTGCAGACCTGTTTTTTAATGACAGTTTTGAGAATCTCATGACAGTTATCCGGTCAGCCGTATCAAAGTTTGGCCGTCCAGGACTTTTTACGTTCGACAACGGATCCAGCTACCGGAATAAACAGATGGAGCTCCTTGCTGCCCGCATCGGTTCTTCTGTCCATTATTGTGAACCCTTTACCCCTACCGGGAAATCAAAGATCGAGAGATGGTTCCTTACGGTACGGCTCCAGTATCTTGCCTCCCTGGATATGAGGAACTTCCATTCCCTGGAAGATCTGCGCAGGGATTTTGCCGGATATGTTTCCCGCTACAACCAGACGCCCCACTCATCCCTGGGCGGGAAGACCCCGCAGGAACGCTATTTTTCAGAACCGGAGCGGTTCCGCAGGCTCCCTGAGGACCAGATCGAAAAAGATTTCCTTCTGGAAACAGAACGCCGGGTTTCTGCTGATAATGTCATTGTCATAAACAAGACCGAGTATGAAGTCCATTACCGTTACGCAAAGCAGCGGATCCGCCTGCGCTATTCACCAGATATGGAAAAAGTCTTTGTCGTGGAGCCGTCCGGGGAACTGACGCCCATCCGTCTCCTGAACAAACAGGACAATGCCGTTATAAAGCGCGAACGCGTCCGCCTGAGTGATGGAGGTGAAGAATAATGCCCGACTATACTGCCAGATACGGAATGGAATTCAATCCGTTTATTAAAAACTCCAAAGATATCTTATTGGAAACAGCAGAGTCATCGGAAGTAAGGACCCGTCTGTCCTACCTCAGGGATACACGAGGGTTTGGCGTACTGACCGGGGAGCCCGGACGAGGAAAGACTACCGCCGCAAGGACCTGGGCAGCCTCACTGAACCCGTCCCTGTTCAAAGTTTTCTACAGCAGCCTCTCTTCCCTGACAGTCATGGATTTCTACCGCCAGATCGCATCCGGGCTGGGGGCTGAACCCCATTTCCGGAAAAATGAACTTTTTGATGACATACAGCGTGATGTTAAACGGTATGCCCTGGAAAAGCGTGTCACTCCCGTGATCGTGGTCGATGAGGCAGACATGCTCAGCCATAAAGTATTGTCTGATCTTCAGATCATGTTCAACTTTGAAATGGATTCCAGGGATCTTGCGGTGATACTGCTGGTGGGACAGCCACGGCTGAACACCACCCTTAACCAAAGCACCCATGAATCCCTGCGCCAGAGGATCGTTATGAATTACCACATGGGAGGCATTACCAAAGAAGAAGGACGCAGGTATATCACCCGAAAACTGGAGGGAGCCGGAAGCCGTCAGACAGTATTTGACTCTAATGCAGTGGAAGCTGTCCTGAATGCGGCCAACGGGACACCCCGTATGATCAACAAGATCTGCAGCCGCAGCCTGATGATCGGTGCCAGCCAGAACCAGGACATCATAGATGCCGATACTGTAAGAAAAGCAGTTGAAGATAATCAACTGGGATAACACCCCTACAGAGCCATACACAGGTCTATGTGTGTGGCTCAATTATTTTGCCGGACAACAGCAATTTAATATGCCCATCACACTATTAGAACCTGAATTTGTCTCCAAATAAACTGACGAAAACGCCTCCAAATAATTTGCTGAATGACA
>JBGVLR010000241.1:0-1714 GCA_045124375.1 Acetatifactor sp. | reverse complement strand
TTCCCGCTTTACTGGCCTTGTGTATACCCATCCCTCTATGGCAGCTAACCTCCTATATCCACCAGGATCATCTCTGTTTCCAGAGGTCCTAACTTCCTTCGTCCTGCCTGCCCATAACCAGGGTGTCAGCTATGCTCCTTTTCAGGGTCTCGCCCCATGGTGAAATTTCCTGCCGACTACTGGCTCATTCTTTGTATTGTTGATTACTGACTTGCATCCTGTACCAGCACTGTAAACAGCGGACGTTATCTAATACATTCTGCTTTGTTCAGTGACTGCCCTGATGACAGTCTCCTGTGTTGTTTCTTGTTTGTTTTATGCCGCCTGCAGATAATCTTCTGGTCTCTTAATATCGCTGATCATCTTCTTGGGATCATAGTCCACACCCTTTGTCAGCATGGCATAAAAAACACGAAGCAGTTTTGACGCTACAGCCATGAGTGACTGCATCTTCTTTAATGGATTCAGCTTTCTGGTCGTGTAATAACAGTGAAGTTCTCTGAACTCTGCATTCTTTGCTACAAGAGACATTGCAACCTCGAAGAGCAGATATCTGAGTCTCTTTCGACCTCGTCTGCTTATTGTTGTCTCTCCCTTATGTTTACCAGAACTATTCTCAACCAATGCCAACCCTGCAAGCTTCTGCAGTTCTTTCGGGTTATTGAAGCGACCGATATCACCTACTTCTGCGAGAAATCCAGATACTGTCTTGATCCCTACACCCTTGATCTCCAATAACTTTTCTGCCATTGGGATCTGTTTTACCAGCTCTCCAATCAATGTCATTACTTCCTGAAGACGGGTATTTCTGGATTCATAGTCTTCCAAAAGCATTCGTATTTCCATTCTTGCGGATATGGATCCTTCTTTGCTTCCAACACTGTGCTCTGCAGCCTCAACCAGGGTCTTAGCCCTCACTTTGCCAACTGCTCTCAACTTTGCATCTCGCCAGATCTGATTCACTCCGTCGATACCTAACGTCAGGATATCTTCCAGAAGTGGTGCCACCTTTAGAATCAGCATTCCGCTTTTGGCATCCGGCCGTCCGTATACCGTCTGATATTCAGGAAAATATATACTGAACCAACGATTCATCCTGTTCTGAATTCTTGTAAGTTCCGCCTGTAACTGAAATCTCATGTTAGATGCTGTTCTGAGATCAGCATAAACACCGTTCGGCAGGTATGGGATCATGTATCGTCCCTCTCTGACTAATCCTGCGATGACTTTTGGATCCTTACGATCATTCTTGGTAGGGTTATTATCGTCGAGTTCTTTTGACTTCTTCACATGATGCGGATTCACCAACACCGGCTTCATCTCATTATCCTGAAGAAACTTCCCCAGATTGAACCAATAGTGACCGGTAGGTTCCATTCCCGGAACCACCTTATCCTTACCATGCTTTTCTTTGATGTCCAGGATCCATGCCATAAATGTCATGAATCCAGCCTCATTGTTACTAAACTTGAACGGTTTCTTTGAATACTCGATTCCTCTGTAATCAAAAGCTCTGGCATAGTGCGTCTCGCTTCCAACATCAATTCCAAGTACCAAAGTAGTTTCAGAAATTGCTTCAATTTTTGCGTTTTGTGTGTTAGACTTCATTGTAGATACCTCTCTGTTCAATAAGATTTTTACTAACCTGCCAGTCAGTAGTCTTATTGTACTCTGAGGTATTTTCAATTTTCAACATCCACATTTTTTATTATAC
>JBGVLR010000240.1:0-3165 GCA_045124375.1 Acetatifactor sp. | reverse complement strand
TCCTTGTCAAACTCTCCCCTATCAAGCCTTTCCTTCATATCCTTGAAGGCAGCAAGAGTTCTTTCAACATCTTCCATCGAGTGGGCTGCAGTAGGGATTATGCGGAAGATCACCATTCCAGGAGGAATTACCGGGTAGATTACAACTGAACAGAAGATGTGATACTCCTCGCGTAGGGCAACAGCGATATTTGCTGCAGAATTCACACCTGCTTTCACATGGACTGGTGTGACGCATGCCTCTGCCGGCCCTATATCAAAACCTAACTCTCGGAAACCTTTCTGCAGACTTCTAGTAACCTTCCATAGCTGAGCACGGAGTGCATCACCCTCCGGACTATCTATGATATCCAGCCTTTTGAGGCATCCCTCCACGATAGGCATAGGAAGTGATTTTGCATATATCTGTGAGCGCATGTTATATTTCAGGTAGTCTATGATATCCTTGTCAGCAGCAACAAAGCCTCCGATGATTGCCATTGACTTAGCATATGCTCCGATGTAGATATCAATCTCGTCCATCACTCCGAAGTGCTCGGAGGTTCCTCGTCCATGCTCACCCATGACACCGAATCCGTGAGCATCGTCAATCATGATTCGGAAATTGTATTTCTTCTTGAGTGCGGCAATCTGATCAAGTATTCCCAAGGCACCTGTCATACCGAAGACTCCCTCTGTAATAAGGAGTACACCTCCACCGTTCTTATCTGCCTCTTCGCAGGCCTTTGCAACAACTCTTTCGCAGTCTTTAATATCATTATGACGGAACTTGTATTTGCTTCCTACATGTAAACGGATACCGTCAAGGAGGCACGCGTGATCTTCTGCGTCATAAACGATAACGTCATGTCGGTTTACAAGCGCGTCAATTGTAGATACGATGCCCTGATATCCGAAATTAAACTCAAAAGCAGCCTCTTTCTTCTCGAAAGCAGCAAGACGGCGTTCAAGCTCTTCGTGCAGGTGTGTCTGGCCTGTCATCATTCGGCTGCCCATAGGATAAGCAAGACCCCATTTGGCGGCAGCTTCTGCATCTATCTTACGGATTTCAGGATGATTTGCAAGTCCAAGATAGTTATTGAGGCTCCAGCAGAGGACATCCTGACCATTGAACCTCATGTTTGGACCTAATTCCCCTTCGAGGCGTGGAAATGCAAAATATCCTTCAGCTTTTTCACGGTACTGACCAATAGGTCCACCGGTTGATTTTCTTATTCGTTCAAAAATGTCTGTAAACATATGGTTTGGTTTTATGTGATTCTATTTCATCTTTTCTTTCATTACAAGGCCCATAAGCCTGAATAGGATTTTAGGAAGAGGCTTAGATGGATTTCTTTTTGTCATATCAATGCCGAATCCCAGCTTTTTTACAATCGGGACCTTCCCTGTTTCAACAAGTTCCACCAATGTTCCGTCAGGATCTTCAATATATGCGAATCTGCCTGAAGCATCACCCATATCAAATGTCTCTCCGTCAGGACAACTGTCGACTGTGAAAGGATGTCCCTTTTCTGCACAGAACTTCTTCATGGCATCCATTCCTGTTACGTCGAAGCAAATCTGTATGAAGCCAGGGTCTCCCCAGTAACGTCCCCCATATATTTTTCGAGGCGTATGTTCCAAGGCCTGCACGAGTTCTATTTCGGAATATCCGAACAACTCAGCAAAGGCACCTTTTCGCTTAGGTGCAGTCAATATTACTCTTCTGCAACGCTTTCGAGCTTCCGGCATAATGTCATGGTTGCTATAAGGTCCTGTGAAATCACATTTTACAGTATCATAACCTAGCACCTCTTTATAAAAACGGAGCGAACGTTCCATGTCTGTGACACCGATAACAGCTCCTGCCATTCCTCCAGTCAGGCGATGTTGTTCGATAAACACCTCTTTGTTTTCTATTATCTGAAAAGTGTTGCCGTATAAATCTTTTATATAGAAACATGGACTTCCATCCGGAAGCATTTCAGGTTCGGTACAACTGTTCCACTTAGCTGAGATGTGCTTATGGAAAGATAGGACGTCGCGGCATTTGAGTTTGGCCGCGAATATGCCAAGATCTCCAACGGCTATTTCAAAAGGACATGGCTCAGGTTTACGATCCGAGTACTGCCATATCTCGAATCCACCTCCACCCTGAAGGTTTACAGCTATACAGGCATGACGTTTCTGAGGTTTTCCACCAGTATATGGCAGCATTCTTTCTGCTACTGTATCGTCTTCAAGAATTCTAATATCGATTCCAAACATATCGATGTACCAGTTCCATGACTTTCTGAAGTCAACTGTACCGACACCTATCTGTTGGATTCCAGAAATCATAAATGACTCCATATAAATTTGTTTTAATAACCAGTAATAAAGTAAACCAATATATAGTATATGCGTTTACTTTTTCGTTGCAAAAGTAAGGTAATTTTTAGAAAAGTGAGTAACTTTGCGGAAAATAATTTAATAAATCAGATAAATGAAAGATTTTAAAGGCAAGAAAGTACTCGTAACAGGCGGAGGTTCAGGAATCGGAGAAGCAATGGCATATCAGTATGCAATGAAAGGTGCAGATGTGATTCTGACCGGACGAAACACAGCTTCTCTAGAAACCGTAAGAAATAAATGCATGAAGTATGGCGTAAAGGCATATTGCCATGCTGTGGATATGGAAAAACAGGAAACTATAGACGCACTTGTCAACTGGATATATACTGAGGGACATGAGATTGATTTCCTTCTGTTAAATGCAGGCATTTCTCAAAGGTCACTGACACTTGAAACAGACATGAGTGTTGACAGAAGACTGATGGAAGTTAATTATTTTGGCGGAATATACCTTGTCAAGTCACTAAAAGATATGTTCCTGAAACGAGGTGTGCACATTGCAGTCGTCTCATCGGTATCAGGCGTATTTGGATTTCCTGTTAGATCTGCATACTGCGCTTCCAAACATGCAATACACGGATTCTATGAGACTATCGCTCTTGAATACCCTCAGATTAAGACTACAATACTCATCCCAGGCCGAATACATACCGACGTATCGAAAAATGCACTTGACGGAAATGGTAAACCTACAAGAATAATGGATCCAGGACAGGCAAATGGGTATGATGTAAACAAATGTGCTAAGATTGCAATAAAAGCGATTGCAAGAGGCAAGCATGAAAAAGTAATA
>JBGVLR010000239.1:0-60332 GCA_045124375.1 Acetatifactor sp. | reverse complement strand
AACGGTAAGCTTCCCGGCGGTGTTCCCTGCTGTGACAGAACACAGCGTCATGTAATGACCTGCTGGCTGGGGGCACAGTTAAATCTGGCATCCCTGCTGGGTGAGCTGGGATATGAAGAAGAATCACTGGATGTATTTTATTCTATCGAGAAGAGCCTGAAGAATAATCATCTGGCAGTAGGGGAATGGAATCAGTCGATCACACCGGATGGAATGAGTTCTCCGTTGATGGATGAGATTAGTAAGGATACGCCCAGATTCCCCGCTTATCCCAGATATAAAAGCAGTTGGGAATATCTGATCCGAATGATCGGATTAAAGATGAATGAAACACAGATGGAGCTTAGCCCCTTTAAGACTTTTGATTTCGCAATTCAGGATGTGGAACTTGCCGGCTGCAGGCTGACAGTAAAAGTGTGCAGGGACTGGAAAGAAATTGTTGTAGACGGACAGGTGTGCGAAAAGGCAGTGTTTGACCGCGGCGGAGCACATGAGGTGATTTTCCGGTAGGGTAATATTACGGACGTCAATATGGCCACTGACAGAGATATTGAAAAGTTATGAAAGTTAGAGGGGGAAATTTTTTGAAAAGTATAGTTGCATCGGATTATGACGGAACCCTGGATCAGGATGATACAGTATCGGCTGATACAGTAGAAATGATTCAAAAGTTTCAAAGGGAAGGAAATTTGTTTGGAGTCGTCACTGGGCGTGATTATATCGGTGGTTTTCAAATGTTTAAAAAAGATAATCTATTCCCTTTTGATTTTATTATTTCGCACAATGGTGCAGTAGCGTACGACAGTGAAGGAAATGTCCTGTTTTCACAGTCTGTGAATGGAAATATGCCATGGCGCGAAAGTACCTTAGTGCAGGAGTTGGTCAAAACAATTTTGGAAATGACAGGGAGACCCTGTGGGGTAGAATTTGAAAAGTCGAGGTTGGATTTTCATCCGGACAGCCTTAAAGGAATGGAAGTGGATGGGGCTGTTTTCAGCCCTCTTTCGGCATTGCAAAATGTTAAAGAATTTAATTTGGCAAATGCATTTTGTGATAGTGTAGAGCATGCTGCTCAGGTCGTTGCAGTTTTAAACGCAGAGTTTGGGGAGGTGTTAAATCCGACACAAAACGGGCGGTGCATTGATATTTCTGCGAGAGGAGTGGACAAATGTACCGGTGTCGCGCGCTATGCAGAGATTATGAATGTTCCCCTTAGTAATATCTGGACAGCCGGAGATAATTATAATGATATTCCTATGTTGAAATACTATCATGGATGTGCGATGACGAACGGTGTGGAAAGCGCTATCCAGGTGGCAGAACATGTCTGTGACAACGTGGGTGATGTGATAAAGATTGTTTTGGAATGGAGAGAAGGATAAACTACTTGAACTTTAAGCAAAATACGTGATGGGAGAATCTAAATGATAAAAAATGCACAAGAACGTGCAGCAGAATTGTTGAAAGAATTAAGTGTAGAAGAGAAATTATATCAATTGTCCGGAGAACACAGAAGCTTTCTTCTATTATGATCAGGAACTTGTGTATGGTATGCATAACGGTGATTATCATATTATGGTTGCTACATCATCCGAAAATGTTTTGGATACTTTTGAAGTGAAAGTAAGAGAGAAACAATTGGTATATTGTGAAGAACTGCGTAAGCTGTGTGTGAATGCTTAAAGATGATAGAAAGAGAGTGATGGGTTATGGAGTTGAATGTTGTAAGTTTTAATATACGCTGTGCAAATGATCGGGATGGTAACAGTATTGCAGAGCGTGCACCGAGACTGAAGAAGGTATTGGCAGATTGTGATGCTGACATTATCGGTTTGCAGGAAATGGTTCCTGAATGGGAGACATATATAAGACAGTATTATGAAGAGGAATACGAAATATTTAACAAGTATCGGGCAACGCAAGAGCTGGAAGCTGCACCTATTCTCTGGAAGAAAGATGTTTTTCAGTGTGTCAGGAAGGGGTATTTCTGGCTTTCCGACACTCCGGAAAAAGAATCCAAGGGATGGGATGAATTATACGACTGCTATCGTATCTGCATGTGGGTAATATTAGAGCATAAGGCAAGCGGAAAGAGGATCTGCTATATGAATACCCATTTTGGTTTTGGGGATAAAGGGCAGGTGCAGAGTGTGGAGCTGATCAGGAAGTATCAGCAGGAGTATTCAGAATATCCGGCTTTTATTACAGGAGATTTTAACATGTACACTTCATCTCCGGCTTACAAGAAGATGACAGAGTATTTTACGGACGTCAATATGGCCACTGCCAGAGATATACGTCCCACTTATCATGGCTACAACCAAGGTGGTGAAGGGCTCATCGATTTTTGTTTTGCGGATGCAGCGATCAGGCCTGTTTCCTATAAGAGGATTGATGATTTGGTGGATGGAAAATTCCCTTCAGATCATTATGGAATCCTGATGGTACTGGATGTGGAGTAAAGTGTGTTGCTGGACGGCAAGCTGACCGCTTTAGGCCCGGCAAGAAATCTGGGGAGACGGCTTTAGACGTTACGCAAATATCTATAAAGACTGTTATTGGAAAACATGGCAAATTGCTTTCAGCAATTTAAGAAGCCCTATTCCGGGAACCGGATTTGTTTCAAATTTTATTGATACCGCCTTTAACGGATGCCTGTTTATGTGGGACTCTTGCTTTATATTAATGTTTGGAAAGTATGCTGAAAGAATTAAGCTCGTGCAGATTTTGTAGGCTGGACCGGTCTTACACCTATATCTGTTTTGTTTGAATATGTATTTGGTATTAAGCCGGAAGCAGATAAGAATAAAATTCTATGGGATATCAATCTGTTGGAGAAACATGGTGTTGAACAATATCCTTTTGGGGCAGATGGAGAGTTGACACTTATTTGCGAAGCAAGAAAAGATGTGGGTGAAAGTCTCAGATTACGGTTACATCAAATGTTCCCGTGGAACTGGAGGTTGTCTGGGGAGAAAAAGAGCATAAGCAGTCCATGGTGATTAACATTCCTGCATAATGGTTGCTTTGTCTGGAAGTCCGATAAAATCTGGGCTGAAGATTCCGAGAAAATATAGAAGAATTAAGGAGGAAGAATATGTTTAAAACAAAAGAAGCAAAAAATGCAGCTTTGATCGGAAGCATGTGTGCTGTTGCCTATATGATCACTTATTTTGGAAGAAATATGTTAAGTGCGGTATCGCCCCAGATGATTGAAGAAGGGGTATTTGATACTGCATATATCGGAACGCTGTCTTCTCTGTTTTTTATCTGTTATGCCATCGGACAGCTTTTGAACGGAATGATCGGCGATAAGATCAGAGCCAATTATATGATCAGCTTCGGTCTGATACTGGCAGGTATCTGTAGCTTTTGTTTTTCAAAATTTACAGATTTTCCGCAGCTAATATGTGTTTTATACGGAATCATGGGATTTTTCCTTTCCATGATCTTTGCGCCCATGGTCAAGATCACCGCAGAAAATACAAGTGAAGTCCATGCAACACGCTGTTGCCTGGGATATGACTTCGGTTCCCTGTTAGGCGCACCCCTGGCGGGAGCGGTTGCAGTAATTCTGGCATGGAAGCAGGTAATGTGGTTTGGAAGTGCTGCATTAATCCTCATGGGCGTCATTTGCCTGCTGGGATTTGCGGGCATGGAACGTAAAGGGATCGTAAAATATAACCGGTATGAGCGCACAAAAGAGAAGGGCAGCGGCAGCATCAAGGTTCTGATCGAGCATGACATTATCAGATTTACATTGATCGCAATTGTTACAGGCGTGATCCGCACAACGGTGGTATTTTGGATTCCCACCTATTTGGCACAGTATTTGGGCTTTTCAGCGGACATGTCTGCGGGAATCTATACGGTAGTGACCCTGCTGATTTCCGTGTCCTCCTTTTTATCAGTGTTTATTTATGAGCGATTGGGCAATAACATGAATCTGACGATCCTGATCGGATTTGTAGTCAGCACGATTGCATTTGTTGGTACATATCTGGTCCATCAGAGATGGGTAAATATCGTGCTTCTGGTGATTGCAATTGTCTTTGAACAGTGTGTATCGGCAATGATCTGGAATCGCTATTGTCCGGGACTTCGTGATACCGGAAGAGTGTCAAGTGCCACCGGCTTTTTGGATTTTTGCAGTTATATGGCAGCCTCCGTATCTTCCAGTTTGTTTGCAAATTCTGTGGAACAGATTGGCTGGGGTAATCTGATTTTGATATGGGCGGGTTTAATGTTCCTGGGAATATTGATCGCGATACCATATAAGAAGCGGAAATAGGAAAAATGAGCCTGATCCGTATTGCTTCCATCGAGATCTCTATTGTGTTAGCGTGCCCTTAATTTGTAACAGTTCAGACGCGCCATTCGCAAAATCGCGCCTGCGGCGCTCTCCGTCGCTTCGCGACTATTTTTGCTCATAATCTGGCGCTCAGTACAACCCTATACGTAAGCGCAAAATCATGCGAGCATGATTTGTGCGCTTACGTCCAGGGTTGTCTGAACTGTTACCTTAATTTCTAAAAGTGATATAAATTAACAAAAATATGACTTGAATTTGTTCCTACTTTTGTTTACACTATAAGATGATGTGCTGAAAACCTCTTGGTTTATGGCTTTTTGTGTAGTGTATCAAGGGTTCGAATCCCCTTCTCGCTATGGACAAGGCCTTGAAGATATTCAAGGTCTTTTTCTTTGCCCGGAACCGGTATGCGACAAATTTTGTGCCATATAAATAGGTTATGTTTCATAGAAACGGGAAAATAATAAAACGGGAAAATAATAAAACGAGAAGTAATAGAACTGATAAGTAACAGAAACGATAAGTAACAGAAAAAAAGTAACAGAAATGAAAAGCAACAGAAATGATAAGGATATCAGAAGCATGAATGAGATGAAAGAAAGAAGCAGAGAAGAGAGCATAGCAGAAATGGTAAATGAAGTAGTGGAAAATATGGTTTCAGAAGAGATGTCAGCAGAAACTTTTGAGGCGCAGGATGAATTGCAGGAACAGAGCCTGGAGCAACTCCTGGATCCGAGAATCCTTCGAGCTATTCGTGAAATGGGTTTTACCAAAATGTCTCCGATTCAGGAGCAGGCAATACCCAGTCTTTTGGAAGGAAAGGATATTATCGGACAGGCACAGACGGGAACCGGCAAGACAGCAGCATTCGGAATCCCTTTGATTCAGAAAATAGATCCGGAACTTCGAAAGCTGCAGGCTGTGGTTCTTTGTCCTACAAGAGAACTGGCTATTCAGGCGGCAGAAGAGCTCCGTAAGCTGGCAAAATATATGCACAGCATCAAAATCCTACCCGTGTATGGCGGACAGGAAATCGGTCGTCAGATCAGCGGTCTGAGGGGTGTACAGATTATTGTTGGTACCCCGGGACGTGTTATGGATCATATGAGGAGACATACCATTAAGCTGGACCATGTGAACATGGTGGTGCTGGATGAGGCAGATGAGATGCTGAACATGGGATTTCGAGAGGATATGGAACTGATACTGGGAGAAATTCCGGGCGAACATCAGACTGCACTTTTCTCTGCTACCATGCCCAAGCCGATTCTGGAGATCACAGGAAAGTTCCAAAAGGATGCTCAGCTGATCAAAGTGGCTTCCAAAGAATTGACCATTCCCCTGGTATCCCAGCGTTTTTACAGAGTGCGAAATGAGGATAAGGATGCTGCATGCATCAGACTGTTGGAATACTACCAGCCCAAGCTGTGTCTGATTTTCTGTAATACCAAGAAAAAGGTGGATGAGCTGACCGAGTGCTTAAAGCAGCATGATTTTCAGGCGGAAGGACTTCACGGAGATATGACCCAGGCTCAGAGAGACGTAGCAATGGGACGATTCCGTAATGGCAGTACCAATATCCTGATTGCTACAGATGTGGCAGCCCGTGGAATTGATGTAGATGATGTGGAGGCAGTTATCAATTATGATATTCCTCAGGATATCGAGTATTACGTGCATCGTATCGGAAGGACCGGCCGGGCAGGAAGGACAGGACGCTCCTTTACCTTTGCCGGCGGACGGGAAATCTTCCGCATTCGGGAGATCGAGAGGGTGTGCCATACAACGATAGAGGAAAAGCGCCTGCCCGGAGCCGGTAAGGTGATGAAAGTAAAGGCTGAGAAGCTGCTGGAACAGGCATGGGAGTTAAAGGACAGTGAAGATCTTGACTTGATGGAGAAGTTCCTGGAGCGCAAGATGGAAAAAGAAGGCTGTGACGCCATGGAACTTGCTTCCCTGCTTTTAAAATACTATGTGGGAGACAAAGGAGAGGAAATTCCCGTAGATGAGCCACCGGTGAAGTTTGCCCGCGGCAGAGAAAGAGACAGAAGAGGCAGCCTGCGCGGAAGACGAACTGAGGACGGAAGAAGAACTGAAGGTGGCAGACGAACCGGAGATGACAGGAGAACCGAGGGCGGAAGACGAACTGAAGATGACAGGCGAACCGGAGACAGAAGACGGAGAGACAGACGAGACGGTGACGACCGTGGCGCCAAGAAGGGATTGTGGAGCAGGCGGTCAGAAGAACACGGCAGAAGAGACGACCGTGACAGGAGAGACGAGCGCGGCAAAAGAGAAGAACGCGGCGAAAGAGAAAATCGCGGAGCGAGAAAAGAGCAGAATGGAAGACGTCTGGAAAGACGTGACAGAAAAAAGAGTGGTGTCTCAAAGAAAAATATAGTATAATAGAGACATCCTATGAAAAATATTAAATGGAGGTAGTTATCATGCAAAATTGTGGATATTGTCAGGGCGGAGAATTATTGGATAAATTCGGTATTAAGATCTGTGACCTTGAGGTGAGTCAGCTGATTTTATTTAAAGAGCAGAGTCATCCCGGAAGAGTGATCGTAGCATATAAAGACCATGTGAGTGAAATCGTAAACATAAGCGATGAGGAGAGAAACAAATTTTTTGCAGATGTGAACAGAGCAGCGAAGGCCATTCATGCTGCATTTCATCCTGTGAAAGTGAATTACGGTGCTTATGGAGATACAGGATGCCACCTGCATTTTCACCTTGTTCCCAAGTACAGAGACGAGTTCGAGTGGGGCGATGTATTTGCCATGAATCCGGGAAAAGTGTACTTGTCTGACGCTGAATATGAAGAAATGATTGAGAAGATCAAGGCTAACTTATAATGAGGTTACCGGTATGAGAATTGGAATGGGATATGATGTACACCGCCTGGTAGAAGGAAGAGATCTGATCATGGGCGGTGTCAAGATACCTTATGAAAAAGGCTTGCTGGGTCATTCTGATGCAGATGTCCTGCTGCATGCTATTATGGATGCTCTGCTGGGAGCGGCTGCTTTGGGAGATATCGGAAAGCATTTTCCGGATACCGACCCGGCTTATAAAGGGATTTCTTCTGTGAAGCTGCTTGAGAGAGTAGGCGAGCTGCTTACCGAGAATGGATTTCTGATTGAAAATATCGATGCGACTATCATTGCACAGGCACCTAAAATGCGTCCGCATATTGATACCATGAGAGCCAATATTGCGGCAGCACTGGATATTGAAATCAGTCAGGTCAATGTAAAGGCCACTACGGAAGAGGGACTTGGCTTTACCGGAACGGGAGAAGGCATTTCTTCACAGGCGATCTGCATGCTGACAAGCCCTTTTGATCTGACGGCACAGCAGATTGCAGGAGGCTGCGAAGGCTGCGGAGGATGCAGTAAGCAAAATTAAGAAATAGAATGCAAATTAAAGTTTTCAGTTGACAAAATACCTTTTTTTGCATATCTTATTAAGTAGATAATCATCATGAAAAGGCAGTGAACGGGAAGAGTACTGTTTGGGTGAGGTCATAGAGAGGGAGCTTCGGCGGCTGGAAGGGCTCCTGACCGGGAAGAACAGGAAGTGCACCCGTGAGCCGGTTCGGGGAACAATAGATTTCAGTATCCGGACCCGTAGGCGGGCGTTAACCGTATTGAGGGAAAGGCATAAGCCTTTAAGCAGAGTGGAACCGCGGATAAATTCGTCTCTAAGCAAGATGGATTTATCCGCTTTTTTTCGGGGGAGTTTCAGGGAAAACGCAGTGGAAAAGCCATTCTGCACCCGGTAAGAGCCACAGGAGGTAAACATATGGGCATGATCAAAAACATAAAAGAAGAGATTCGTATCATCAGGGAACGCGACCCTGCCATTCATTCCGCCATGGAGGTGTTCCTGTATCCCAGCTTCAAGGTAATGTTGCACTACAGACTGGCACACAAGCTATATTTAAAGAAGCATTACTTCCTGGCAAGATATATTTCCCAGCGTGGAGTGCGTAAGACAGGAATCGAGATTCATCCGGGTGCGCAGATCGGAAAAGGGCTTTTCATTGATCATGGAAACGGTGTTATCATCGGTGAGACTACTATTATCGGAAATAATGTCACACTTTATCAGGGAGTGACGCTGGGAGGTACCGGTAAAGAGCACGGCAAACGTCATCCTACCATTGGGGATAATGTTATGATCAGTGCAGGAGCCAAGGTGCTGGGATCCTTTACCATCGGTGAGAATTCCAAGATCGGAGCCGGAAGCGTAGTCTTAAGCGAGGTTCCCCCCAATTCTACGGTGGTAGGTGTGCCCGGACGGGTGGTAAAGCGCAATAACGAAGCACTGCCGCGTGAGACCATGAACCAGACAGACCTTCCCGATCCTGTAAGAGAGGATATCAGCTGTCTACAGATGGCCAATACGGAACTGACCAACAGGCTGTTAGATATGGAGGCTGACTTAAAGCAGCTTCGCAAGAAAGTGAAGAAGCAGGAAAAGGAACTCGCCAAGAGGAAGAAAAAGCAGGCGAAAGAAGAAAAGGCCGCAGAGATTTTGATAAAGACAGGAGAAGAGAAGAATGAGCATGAAGATTTATAACACGTTGAGCAAGACCAAAGAAGAATTCGTACCCTTAGAGCCGGGCAAGGTTAAGATGTATGTGTGCGGCCCTACCGTATATAACTATATCCACATCGGAAATGCCCGTCCCATGATCGTATTCGATACTGTACGCCGTTATATGGAACATAAAGGCTACGAGGTAAACTATGTATCCAACTTTACGGATGTAGATGACAAGATCATCAAGAAAGCCATCGAAGAGGGCGTGGACAGTGAGGTGATCTCTCAGCGTTATATCGCAGAGTGCAAGAAAGATATGGCATCCCTGAATGTAAAGCCTGCTACCACACATCCCCAGGCTACCCAGGAAATCTGCGGCATGCTGGATATGATCGAGGATCTGATCGAAAAAGGTCATGCGTATAAGGCGGCTGACGGTACCGTTTATTTCCGCACCAGAAGCTTTAAAGAATATGGCAAACTGTCCCACAAGAATCTGGATGATTTACAGGGCGGTAACCGTTCCCTGCTTGTTTCCGGTGAGGACCAGAAGGAGGATTCCCTGGATTTTGTGCTCTGGAAGCCCAAGAAGGACGGCGAGCCGTACTGGGAGTCTCCATGGTGCCAGGGTCGTCCCGGATGGCACATTGAGTGCTCTGTCATGAGTAAGAAATATCTGGGTGAAGAGATCGATATCCATGCAGGCGGCGAGGACCTTGTTTTCCCTCATCATGAGAATGAGATCGCCCAGTCTGAAGCAGCTAACGGCAAGACCTTTGCAAAATACTGGATGCACAATGCTTTCCTGAACATTGACAATAAAAAAATGTCCAAATCAGCAGGCAACTTCTTTACTGTAAGAGATATCATTGAAAAATACGATCCTCAGGTGCTTCGTTTCTTCATGTTGTCCGCACATTACAGAAGTCCCTTAAACTTCAGCGCAGACCTGATGGAAGCTGCCAGAAACGGTTATGAGAGAATTGTAACCAGCGTTGACAATCTGAAATATCTTCTGGGCAAAGCTGCAACAGAAGAGATGACAGAGGCAGAAGCAGCTCTTGTCAAGGAAGCAGCAGGCTATGTAGATAAGTTTGATGAGGCTATGGACGATGATTTTAATACTGCAGATGCTATTTCCGTTATTTTTGAGCTGGTTAAATTCGTGAACACCAATGTTTCAGAAGGAAGCAGCAAGGCTTATCTGGAGGCTCTTAAGCAGGAAATCGTGCTCCTGTCAGATATCTGCGGTCTGATCGTAGATAAAAAGGAAGAGATGCTGGATGAGGATATCGAGAAACTGATCGAGGAAAGACAGGCAGCCAGAAAAGCAAGAAACTTTGCAAGAGCAGATGAGATCAGAGGAGAGCTTCTGGAAAAGGGCATTATCCTGGAAGATACACGTGAGGGCGTAAAATGGAAGAGAGCGTAAGCGCAGGACAGATCAGTCTCTTAGACAGTATCAAAGAAACCTTTGCCTGCAAGGAAAACGACGTGAGGGCTTATTCCCCCTTGACTTTAGCGTATATCGGAGATGTGATATATGACCTTATCATCAGAACCGTAGTAGTGGAACGGGGGAACCGTGCAGCCAATGAACTGCACAAGCGCACCATTCAGTATGTGAAGGCCCAGACCCAGGCACAGATGATCGAAGCGCTGCTGCCACGGCTTTCCGAGGAGGAAGAGGCCGTCTATAAGAGAGGCCGTAACGCGAAATCCTATACCACAGCCAAGAACGCTTCCATAGGAGATTACCGTAAGGCAACCGGATTTGAGGCGCTGCTTGGGTATCTGTATCTGTTAAATAGGATGGAACGGGTACTGGAGCTGTGCAAACAGGGGATTGAAGCTGTGAATCTGACCATATAGAGACAAGGCAGTTTAACTTGCTGTGGCAGAAACTGCATTGAAAAGAGGAGGAATCCATGGGATACCAGGAATTTACCATAGAAGGCAGAAATGCCGTAATAGAGGCTTATCGTTCAGGTAAGCCCATCGATAAGATTTTTATACTGGATGGATGCCAGGATGGCCCTATCATGACCATTAAGAGAGAGGCTAAGAAGCATGATACTCTGGTAAAATATGTGACCAGAGAGCGCCTGGATCAGATGTCTGAGACGGGTAAGCATCAGGGTGTCATCGCTTATGCGGCAGCCTATGAATATGCAGAGGTGGAAGATATCCTGAAAGCAGCCGGGGATAAGGGGGAGGCTCCCTTTATCTTCCTGCTTGATAATATCGAAGATCCTCACAATCTGGGAGCCATCATCAGGACTGCCAATCTGGCAGGTGCGCACGGAGTCATTATTCCCAAGAACCGTGCAGTGGGACTGACGGCTACGGTTGCCAGAACTTCTGCAGGTGCGCTGAACTATACGCCGGTAGCCAGAGTCACCAATCTGGCCAAGACCATTGAAGACCTGAAAAAGGAAGGCATGTGGTTCGTCTGCGCAGATATGGGCGGCACTACCATGTATCAGCTGGATCTGAAGGGTGCCATCGGTCTCGTCATCGGAAATGAAGGAGAAGGCGTGGGCAGGCTGGTGAAAGAGAAGTGTGACATGATAGCATCCATTCCCATGAAAGGGGATATCGATTCCCTGAACGCATCCGTGGCAGCAGGTGTGCTGGCTTATGAGATCGTGCGCCAGAGACTTCAGGCGTAGAAAAGGAGAATCATTTGGAAAGCAGGAACCGATATCAGGAATATGACAGCATGACAGATGAGGAGCTGATAGACAGGCTTCGCAGCGGTGAAGAATCTATCATGGACTATATCTGCGATAAGTATAAGAACCTGGTGCGAAGCAAGGCCAAATCCATGTACATTCTGGGCGGAGACAATGAGGACTTGATACAGGAAGGCATGATCGGGCTGTTTAAAGCGGTGAGGGATTATGACAGCGGCAGGGACGCCAGCTTCTTTACCTTTGCCGATCTTTGTATCAGCAGACAGCTGTATACGGCCGTACAGGCCTCCCAGCGCAAGAAGCACTTCCCACTGAATACCTACGTGTCTCTGTACAGCAATCCTTCAGACAATACAGATGGGAAGGATGTGGAACTGTTGGAATCCCTTGCCCGCCGCACCCAGCAAAGTCCGGAGGAACTTTTCCTGGATAAGGAAAGAGTGGAATATCTGGAAAAAGCGATTGACAAGGAGTTAAGTCCCTTTGAGAAACAGGTACTGGATCTGTACCAGACCGGAATGAGCTATTCCCAGATTGCAAAGGTACTGGGCAGGGACGAGAAATCTACCGACAATGCGTTGCAACGGTTGAAAGCCAAGATAAAGAAGATGCTTTGAAAAGGAAAAGACAAGGCTTCGGGTGTCAGACATGGCATTCGGAGCCTTGTTTATAGTCTTTTAATATTTCTTTTGCGTATCCTTTGTTGACAGCTTTTTGGCAGAGAATTATAATCGAATACAGGCGGCCGGTCAGGTGACCGGCTGTGTGTGTTTGGAAAAAGGAGAACATCATGATATCGAAATTCAGCGTAAAGAAGCCATATACGGTGCTGGTGGGCGTAATCCTGGTCATTGTTCTGGGTGTTGTATCATTTACCAGAATGACCACTGACCTTCTGCCAAATATCAGTTTGCCGTATGTTATTGTAATGACTACATATCCCGGCGCCAGTCCGGAGACAGTGGAAACGGTGGTGACCAAGCCGGTGGAATCCAGCATGGCTACTGTCAGCAATATTGAGAGCATCAGTTCTGTCTCTGCGGAGAACTATTCCGTAGTCATCATGGAATTTGCCCAGTCTACCAACATGGACTCGATATCCCTGGAAATCAGAGAAAATCTGGACCAGATCAAGTCCTATTGGGATGATTCCGTAGGCAATCCCATTATCATGAAACTGAATCCTGATATGCTGCCGGTTATGGTAGCAGCTGCCGGCGTAGAGGGAATGGATGATGCGGATGTCAGCGCCTACATAGAGAAAGAGATCATTCCTGAGCTGGAAAGTCTGGAAGGGGTAGCCAGTGTCAGCGCTACCGGTCTACTGGAAGAGAGCGTGAATGTCATCATCAGTCAGGATAAGATAGATGCCGTGAATGAGAAAGTCTTTGCAGTAATTGATGAACAGATGGCGGAGGCTGAGAAAGAACTGGCTGACGGAAAGCAGCAGATCCTGGATTCACAGAAAGAGATTGCCGAAGGCAAGAAAGAGCTGGCTGAAGGAGAACTGGAGCTCATCAAAGGAAAGAGTGAGCTGGAGACAGGAAAGGAAACTTTAAGCAGTCAGCAGAATGCCACCGGTACCACATTGGCAGAGACCAAGCAGCAGTTACTGACAGCTAAGACGGATCTGGAAGCGGCCAAGATCAATCTGACCACTAATCTGACCACCGCCAGGACCATGGATGCCAGTATCAATGAAATCGATATCATTATGGGCTCTTCCCTGGCCTATCGTAATGCCTATGAGGGCATGATGAATGCAACGGTGACAGATGGGGATGCAGCTGCTGCCGCGCAATACAGAGATTCCATCAATAATTTGAAATCCTTTATGATGAACAGCACGATTCTGTCGCAGGTGGCCTCAGCCAGTGAGGAGCTGAAGAGCAGCTATGATGAACTGAATCGTCTTGATTGGACTTCTTCTGAAAATTATGAGACAGTGGAAGCTGAACTTGACAACCTGGTTCTGAAGTCTTCTGCAGGGCTTGTAATCCAGCGAGTCAAGATGATGGATGTCCTGAATGGCCTTACTTCGTCTCTTGGGCTGGAAGCTTATGAACAGATGGCAGCAGAGACTTTGGCCACATTGGAAGAAAAGTTGTCTGCCGTCAATGCGGGACTTGTGGAGGTAGAGAAAGGAGAACTGACTGCTGCCATTGAGTTTGCCAATGCCAATGCCCAGATACAGCTGGGCGAATTCCAGATGGAGATCGCTCAGACACAGCTGGATTCCGTTAAGGAACAGCTGGATAGCGGTGCAGCACAATTAGAAAGTGCGCAGGAAGAAATTGAAAAAGGAGAACAGCAGCTGGCAGATGCAAAGGAATCGGCATACGAACAGGCAGATATGACCGAAATCCTGACAGTAGATACCATCAAAGGGCTTCTGACAGCACAGAATTTCTCCATGCCGGCCGGGTATGTGACAGAAGAGGGAATCGACTACTTGGCAAGAGTAGGAGATAAACCTTCTTCCATAGAAGAACTTAAGACTATGCCGCTTTTGGATCTTCATATGGATGGGGTGCCCGTCATTACCCTGGAAGATGTGGCTGAGGTCTTCTATACGGATAACTCGGATGCCATCTATACTAACGTAAACGGCAGTACAGGTGTCATGCTTTCCGTGCAGAAGCAGACAGGATATTCTACCGGAGAGGTATCTGACAGACTGAAGGAATGCTTTGAAGAGCTTCAGGAAGAGAATCCTGACTTACAGATGATCACTTTGTCAGATCAGGGAATTTACATTGATCTGGTTATGGATTCCATTATCAACAATATTTTGTTCGGCGGTATCCTGGCAATCTTTATCTTGATCATATTCTTAAAAGATATCCGACCTACGCTGGTGGTGGCAATTTCCATACCGATCAGCCTTGTGACAGCCGTGGTATGTATGTATTTCAGCGGTGTGACCCTGAATATCATTTCCCTGTCCGGTCTGGCGCTTGGTATCGGTATGCTGGTGGATAACTCCATCGTTGTAATTGAAAATATCTACCGACTGCGGGCGGAAGGATATTCCATGCGGGAAGCAGCCATAGAAGGTGCCAAAGAGGTAGCAGGTTCTATTATGGCATCTACACTGACTACAATCTGTGTATTCCTGCCTATTGTATTCATGGAAGGTATTACCAGACAGTTGTTCGTGGATATGGGCCTGACCATTGCATATTCTCTGCTGGCGAGCCTTGTGATCGCTTTGACGGTGGTTCCGGCCATGGCATCCAAGATGCTGACGGGTACCAAAGATCAGAAGGAAGGAAAGCTGTTCGGCCTTCTGGTAAAAGGATATATGAAATTGCTGAATATGGCACTGAATTGTAAGTCGCTTGTTTTTGTCCTGGTAATTGCACTGTTAGTGGTCAGCGCTGCAGCTTCTATCAGTAAAGGTACCGCTTTTATGCCGGATATGGACTCTACGCAGTTAACCGTATCTGTGCAGATGGAAGAAGGATCCACACTGCAGGAAACGGCAGAAGTGACCAATCAGGTGGTAGAACGGATCATGGAGATTGATGATGTGCAGGATGTAGGCGCTATGGCAAGCAGCTCCGGCCTGTCTATGCTGGGAGCCTCAGGAAACACCAGCACGGATTCAACCACAATCTATGTCACCACATTAGAAGATAAGACCATGACCAATGAGGAAATCGGAGAACTGATTCTGGAAAATACAAAAGATCTGGATGCAGAGATTACAGTAGATACTTCCAGCATGGATTTAAGTGCGCTGGGCGGCAGCGGAATTACGATTCAGGTACAGGGAAAAGAATTGGATGAGCTGCAGCTGATCGCCGCACAGGTGGCAGAAATCGTGGCAGAGGTAGAAGGAACGGAAAATGTATCTGACGGAATGGAAGAGTCAGACGAAGAGCTGCGTATCGTCATTGATAAAGAAAAAGCCGTAGGATATGGTCTTACCGTGGCACAGGTATTTGCTGATATTTATGGCAGATTGGCTGACGCCAGCAGCGCCACCACACTTGTTACAACAGATAAGGACTACAATGTATATGTGACCAACGGATCGGACATGGAATTGACCAGAGAGCTCATTAAGGATCTGGAAATAGACGGCACGAATAAGGACGGAGAAACGGTTAAGATTCCGCTGCGTGAGATTGCAGATTTTCAGACGACTCAGGCACTGAGTTCCATTAACAGAGCAGACCAGATCCGTTATATCTCGGTGTCCGCGTCTATCGCAAATGGCTATAATGTGGGTATCGTCTCCGGTGCGGTGGAGGACCGGTTAGCCGAATACGAACTGCCCGATGGCTATAAGCTGGTATATTCCGGTGAAAATGAAACAATTAACGATGCCATGAAGCAGGTAATGCTGATGCTGGTACTGGCACTGATATTTATGTATCTGATCATGGTGGCACAGTTCCAGTCTCTGTTATCGCCTTTTATCATTATGTTTACCATACCGCTTGCATTCACCGGCGGTTTTATGGGACTGTACTTGAGCGGAAGCGAGGTCAGTGTAATAGCTATGATTGGTTTCGTTATGCTGTCCGGTATCATTGTAAATAACGGAATTGTGTTGATCGATTATATGAACCTGCTGATCGAGGGCGGCATGGATAAGAGAGAGGCAATTTTGAATGCGGGCCGTACCAGATTGAGACCGGTATTGATGACAGCACTGACGACGATTCTGGCATTGTCCACTATGGTATTCAGCCATGATATGGGTTCTGAAATGACCAAACCAATGTCCATTGTTACTATTGGCGGATTGACGTACGGTACACTTCTGACTCTGATTGTTATCCCTTGCGTCTATGATCTCTTTAAGAGAACAAAGAAGAAAAAAACTGAATAATTATTCAGGCGGAGATTTATAAATGTATAAATCTCCGCTTTTTTATTCCTAAAAATGGAAAAGTGTGATATACTGTAAGAACATATTGTGAAAAGGGGGCCTTGAAAAAAGATGACAATCTTACAGCAGACGATATACGTTATGCTGATATCGTACATCAGTGTATGTGTCATGCTTCTTTTGCCGTTTTATCTGTTGAAATGTAAGGGGAAAAATGTAGTCTTAATATATTGGGGAGCGACCATTGCAGAATATTTAGTGGTAGAAATGATCAGATGCTACATTCATCAGCCGATGTGGTTAAGAGTAGTGTTGGACATGGTAGTGTATGGTGTCTTGATATTCACTTTGTTTTGTGATAGAGTATCCAGGAAAATAACAGTTTTCACAGCAGAAATCATACTTCTTATGGCAGGAGAGATGGTTACCTACCTGTTTATGAAACAGATGGATTTGTTGGATGGATTTTCTCTGCGCAATTATGTCGCAGCGGTGCATCAAGGTTCTGTAATTGCTAATATGATATTCTACATGCTTAATATGTATTTTGTTGTTTTCTGGAAGATGGCAATTGAACGGCAGAAGAAACATTCCTATTTCCTTTACCTTATTATACCGCTGTATCAGACGGTGCTTTTATTGGTGTTCATAAGTCAGGCGGGACAGTTTGGCTGGGATGTGGCTATGTTGGGAGTTGCACTCCTGACGATAGGGATTGCAGTGAATATGGTGACTATCTATCTCTATACCAATTTGGAGCAAAAATCTGAAATGGAAGAGGAATTGACCATACTTTATCAGCAGAGACAGAATGAATTGAATTACTACAGGATGACGGAGCAGTATATCGAACAGATGAGAGAGGTCAGGCATGACTTCGTCAACCAGATTCAGACCGCTTATTTGATGATACAAAAAGGAGGAGATACAGAGCAGGCAAAGCAGCTGTTATCTGATTCCTATGAAAGGCTGCAGGATGTAAAGTTAATGCAATACAGTGAGAATCCGGTAGTAAACGCACTCATCAATGCAAAAGAGCAGAAAGCCTCGGCGAATCATATTACATTTAAGGCCAGATGTAAAGCGGAAGATATCAATAGAATGGAAGAAATCGATATCTGCAGCCTGTTCGGTAATCTTTTAGATAATGCAATTGAGGCATGCTTAAGGATGTCTGCAGACAGCGAGCAGATTATAGAACTTGGGATGTGGAAAAAAGGAGGTTATCAGATTGTTCAGGTCAGCAATACATATCAGAAAGAGAAAAACGGTGCACAGTTATTTCAGACAAGTAAAAAGGATGGGGTTAACCATGGGTATGGTATGAAATTGATTGAGAAAATCTGTCTGAAATACAATGGGGAATTGAGGACACAGGTTACAGAAGACAGGGTGATCGTGACAGCATACTTAAAGTTAAATATGTAAAGAACAGGGGAAAAAGTATGACAAGAATTGCTATTTGTGATGATGATATAGATGTATGCGGATATATAAAAGAATTACTGCAGGCAAAATATGCGGAAGAAGTGAGTATAATTGTCTACAACAGTGCTGAAGAGCTGGAAAAAGATTATGAAAGACTGAAAGAGCGAAAAATTGCGGATATCCTGCTTATGGATATCGATTTACATGGAGTGAACGGAATTGATGTTGCAGCTGCTATTCAGGAAAAGTTCAGGGAAGTAAGGGTTATTTTTATTACAGGGCATATTGAATATTGTACGGAGATATTTCGGGCTAATCCCAATAACTTTATGATAAAGCCTATTGAGGCTGAGACACTGTATAGTGCGATAGAGCGTGCAAGACAGCAGATTTGGGAAGAAATGAACGATTGCTTTGTGGTTACCTGCAAAGGCAGCGTATTTAAAATCAAAGCCAGAGATATCTTATATCTGGAGAGTGAGAAACGCACGATCATTCTGCACAGCCGGGGAGAAGACTGGATTGTTTACAGAAAATTAGATGATGTGCAGAGAGAGCTGCCGGATTATTTTCTGAGATGTCATCAGAGTTATCTGGTGAATATGAATGAGATCAAAAGTCTGATGCCGCTGAAACTCAAATTGTATAATGGAGCGGAGGTGCCAATCAGTCGTCCGAAATATCGGGAGGCGAAAGAAAGCTTTTTGAGATTTTTGGGGCAGGACGATGTGATGGAATAGATTGGAATTCATAATAATTTATTTGCACTCTTTTTTTAGGTGTGCTATAATTCATTAGAGTGCAAATAGGGAGGTAGACATCATGCAACAGTCATTCAGTACAGTGAAAGTAAACAATGAGATAGAGTTATGTGAGGTAATGAATATAGCTTGCAGGAAGGAAATCGAAAGAGCACTTTTAAAGAACAGAATTTCTTACTACATACGCTGGCCCAGAACTACGATTTTCAGTAAAAAGAAGGATAACTGCATTATCTGCGTGAATGATAATTCCAAAGAAGAGGCAGAGGCTGTGGTTCGCATGGTCTGTGAGGAGACAGGGTATCAGGTGAAATTCATTATGAAACGATCTCATAATGACTATTTGTAAATTGTTTTCAAAAAGGTGCAATTTTTTGCTTCAAAAGATGCAATTTCTTGTTGACAAAAGGATAAGCTTTTGATAGAATAATACACGGTGATTGCGAAAAGAACATTTTCCAATACAGTGCTGCTGTGGCTCAGTCGGTAGAGCGTCGCATTGGTAGTGCGGAGGTCACGGGTCCGATTCCCGTCAGCAGCTTGGATGAAATAGTTTCATCCGTTATACTGGACTTACCAGAGGTTTTATTAGAACCTGCTGCTGTGGCTCAGTCGGTAGAGCGTCGCATTGGTAGTGCGGAGGTCACGGGTCCGATTCCCGTCAGCAGCTTTTGTAACGGCTCAAATCCTTGTTTAACATGGGTTTGGGTCTTTTTTTGACAAAACAGGAAGGAGATTTTATATGGAACTGATGGATAAGCTAAATGAGACAATTGTGACCAAAGGGAAGACAGCCGTGGAGAAGATCTCAGGCAAGGCCAAAGGGGCTGTGGACAAAGCTAAGGACATACCTGAAATAGCAAGCCTGAAAAGAAGGATCGCTACCTGTGAAACGGTCAGAAATAAAAATTACATGGAGATTGGAAGACTCTATTATGAAAAATTTGCAGATGCAGAGGATAATGTATTTGCTAAGCAGTGTAGAGCAATTTGTAATGCAGAGAAGGCTATTGAAGAGTTGAACAGGGAAATGGAAGATTACAAGACAAAAGCCTGATAAATATGATAATATAACAAGGGATACCGCTCATGAGAACGATATCCCTTGTTTTTTTAGTGAGTACGAAGGCTCTTATTTTTTGAAAAATTATTCTTCATAGTCATCCGGATTCATGCCTCTGGTCTGAAGCTCCCACTGCTGTGCAGAGAGAATGGCTTCATAGTCCGGATTTGCATAAAAGCTGGCGTCATGCTGACAATGAGTGGTAGTCTGGGGCTCTACTACGGTGCCGTCCGAAAGAATTGTGGTGGAGCCGCTTAACAGAGACTCATCTTCAATGTGCGGAAGGTTGCAGGTACCGGAAGCCGGGAAAGGACATTCCGCAGTTGCGGGGAGATTGTCATATGCACAGATGATTCCGGAATAGTGCATATCGCAGCTCTCAGTAGGTACGGTGCCGTCAGCAAAGGATTCCTCTACAACATATGCATCGCAGACACCTGCAATCGGCAGTTTGCCGGATACGGAACATACCGTGGCGGTAACAATGCCTTCCGGTTTGGTAAATTGTTCATTGGGCAGATTTGCATGAATTCTGCTCATAACGGCCCGCCACAGCTTTTTAGCCAGAGCGGTTTCAGACTGATTGTTTTTGTTGAGGACGTAGTTATTGTCATATCCTACCCATGCTGCACAGGTATAATATGGGGTAAAACCTGCAAACCATACATCACGGTTATTAGAGGTGGTACCGGTCTTACCTGCGATTGCCATTCCATCAAAGTTGACTGCAGTTCCGGTACCTCCGGAGCCCGTTACTACATCCACCATGGCGTCAGTAAGCAGATAAGCCGTAGTAGGCTTGATTACCTGTCGGGAATTAGGAGAGGTATTGTCAAGCAATACGTTGCCGTTGGCGTCTAATACCTTGGTGTATAGCTTAGGTTCAATATAAGCACCTTCATTGGCAATGGAAGCGTAAGCAGAACACAGCTCCAGGTTGGTGACACCTTTTGTAATACCGCCCAGGGCAGTTGCCTGAATAATATCGGTCTTCCATTCACCGTTAATCTTCTCACCCTCTACAAGGGTACTGATGCCAAAGTTCAACAGATAATCATAACCAAGCTGGGGCGTAATCTGTGTTAAGGTCTTAACTGCAATGATATTCTTGGAACGCATGATCGCTTCGCGAATGGAGATAGTGCGATAGTCGTATTTATCATTGACGTTCATAACCGGTTTTCCTGAATCATAATTAAATGGTGTATCATTGAACACCGTGGCAAGTGTCATACCGGCACTGTCCAGTGCAGGCGCATAAGTGGATAAAATCTTAAAGGTAGAACCGGGCTGTCTTGTGGTATCGGTGGCTCGGTTTAAGGTAAGTCGGCCTTCCTTGGCACCGCGGCCTCCCATCATAGCTACTACATATCCGGTATCCTGGTCGATAATGGTTATGGATGCCTGAGGCTGTGCAGTATATGTTACACTCCTGTCAATATCATCTGCCGGAATATTTCCTACAACGGCTGCTTCATAAGTGGCAATTGCAGCATCACCATCTTCCTGGGAAGAGAAGAGAAGATTAAAGTCAGGGTCTCCGTTCTGCTTGAACCAGGTCATCATATTCTCTTTACTGTAGTTGGTCTTGGTACCGTCGGCAGCAGTTGCTGTCATGGCATAATCCAGGTACCAGATAGTATTGGCCGGGAAATTCTCTTCATTGGCAAATTCTTCGTTTACAATGTTCTGAATGGTACTGTCCAGAGTGGAATAAACTTTCAGACCGCCGGAAAGAAGCAGATTGGAGGCCACGCTCTCGGAATATCCAAGCTCCTCCACAAGGTCTTCCAAGACCTGTTTCTGAAGCGCATCTGTAAAGTAAGTACCTGTATAGCTGTTGCTGGCCTGATATGCTTCGTTGGCAAGCTGAATCCTCTCGTAAACGGAAGCGGTATCGGCAATTGCCTCGTCATATTCAGCCTGTGAGATAAAACCGAGTTCCAGCATATTGTTCAAACAGGTATCACGCCGCTTTGCATTCTTTTCCGGATAACGGATCGGATTATAACCGGAAGGATTCTGGGTGATACAGGCAATTACAGCACATTCAGAAAGTGTCAGCTCACTGCAGGATTTGCCGAAATATCTCTGAGAAGCAGCTTCTACACCCAAAGTGTTCTGACCACAGTTGATCGTATTCATGTAAGCTAAAAGGACATGATCCTTATCTGTATTCTTGGTTACTTCGATGGCAAGATACTGTTCCTGGAATTTACGTTTGATCTTCTTGATATAGTTATCTCCTTCAGAGGTCCAATCCGTAAATATTGCATTTTTTAACAACTGCTGTGTAATAGTACTGGCACCCTGGGTCTCCTGGAAACCGGTCTTGATAAACTGGTAGCCTGCGCGGACAACACTTTTGATATCGATGCCGTTGTGCTCATAGAAACGTTCGTCCTCAATTGCCACGAATGCCTTCCCGAGATAGTCAGGAACTTGCTCCATGGTTACAATGGTACGGTTGGCATTGCTGCCAATGAAACGGTCAATCTCATTTCCTGCATTATCGAATACAACGGATGCCTGTCCGGTAGGAACGATGGCGGATATCTCTATCCTGGGCGTTGTAGCGATGATGCCTTTGAACATGCCGATACCTGTTGCGGCACCAACGATTCCCACTGCGATAAATGCTATTAATAATACCTTGACAAAGGTAAGCGTCAGCTTTCTACCCCACTTTGCAGACTTGGAATTCAGAGCCTTTTGTCTTTCGCGGACACCTTTTTTTCCATAATTCATACAATAGTCACCTTTCTGTGCGATTCACACCCCCTTATGCGAATCGTAATTCCTTTCTGCCTGTAGTTACAGACGCTTTTATTATAGCAAAAAAAAATATGTAAATAAAGGTTTTCTTTCATATATTAAGAATTGTTTCACAATTTCTTTGCTTTTATGCGGGTTTTATTATATGATAGAGTGGAAAGGCAGTAGCAGTTTGGATAAATCTGACTGTGAGTAAGAGCACATAGGAGTGATGCGGATGAAAGAACAGGAAGCATGCCGGATTCTGCTGGAAGGCGGAGAAGGAGAAATTGTTGAGAAGAAATCAAGATTTATTGCCACGGTAAGAAAAGTGGAATCTGAGAGCGAAGCAGTGGCTTTTATAGAAGAGATGAAGAAGAAGTACTGGGATGCCAGACATAATTGTTCCGCATTTGTCATCGGCAGGCGGGCAGAACTGACCAGATGCAGTGATGATGGGGAGCCAAGCGGAACCGCGGGCAGGCCCATGCTGGAGGTGCTTTTGGGAGAAGGTGTCAGAAATGTTGCTGTTGTGGTAACCAGGTATTTTGGCGGCACTCTGCTTGGGACCGGCGGCCTGGTGCGGGCGTACACGCAGGCGGTGAAGGAAGGTCTTGCTGCCAGCACCATTGGTATAGAACGTGCCGGATATGAGATACTGATAGAAACGGATTATAATGGTGTGGGAAAGCTTCAGTATCTGATGGGGCAGCGGGGCATCGAGCCTGTGAATAGTGAATACGGCGCGGATGTAAAATTTACGCTGATCATTCCCGTGGAAAAAAGTGCAGAACTTGAAAAAGCCATGGTAGAGGCTACCAATGGTAAAGTTAAATGGACGAAAATAAAAGAGCTATATTTTATTGACAAAGAAGCTTAAAATGAATAAAATAAGAGTGGCAGCCGGAAAAAGCAGGATGGCGGATGAGAAAACGATACAGGCAACCGCACGGTGCAGGACCGGCAGCTACATATAACAGGCATTTCGAAAGGTGGTGGTTTTTATGAAGAGCAGTAAATCAAGTTCAGATAACCCTCTTCCCGCGGCGATACGCAGCATATTGTTTATAATTGAAACCACCAACTGCCGCAGATGAAGACTGCGGTTTTCGGCTGATGTCTTTTTCAGCTTTTTTCTGCTGGGTATAATAACCTGTAAAGGATGTCGTTATACCCTGAAAAGTATACCATTATAAAAGTATGCCACTATGAGAAGGCTATATTTATAAGAAGTATACTCCCGGAAAGAAGAGGACATAGCCGTAAGAAAGGAGAAATGCCATGGAACAGCTGAAAGAAATCACTGAAATCAAAGAACTTCTGGAAACCAAGCAGTATACCCGCCTTCGTCAGTACCTGGCAGAGCTGAATGATGCAGATATCGCCGGACTGATGGATGAGCTTGAGGAAGAAGAACTGCTGAAGGTTTTTCGCATCCTGCCTAAGGATTTGGCGGCGGATGTATTTTCTTACCTGGATCTGGACAATCAGCACATGATCATAACCTCACTGACTGATAGAGAAGCAGCCAATATCATCAATAATCTGATGGCCGATGATGCTGTAGATATGCTGGAGGAGATGCCGGCTAATGTAGTTAAGAAGCTTCTGGCCAATGCCACGCCTGAAGTGCGCAGAGACATCAACCATCTGCTGCGCTATCCGGAGGATTCTGCCGGAAGTATCATGACAGTAGAGTATGTAGACTTAAAGGAAGCACTCACGGTAGACCAGGCGATTGAGCGGATCCGTAAGGTGGGTGTGGACAGTGAGACCATCAATATCTGTTATGTACTGGATGCCCAGAGAAAGCTGGTAGGAACGGTAGCCCTCAGATATCTGCTCTTAAGCCAGGGAGATGAGATCATTGGTGACATCATGCATGAAAATGTCATCTCGATCAATACCTTGATGGACCAGGAGGAGGTTGCCCGACAGTTCAAGAAATACGACTTTACCTCCATGCCTGTAGTGGATAACGAGAATCGTCTTGTGGGAATCATCACTGTCGATGATATCGTGGATATCATGGAAGAAGAGACCACAGAGGATATGGAAAAGATGGCGGCTATCGTGCCCAGCGATAAGCCATATATGAAGACCGGTGTATGTGAGACTTTTAAGAAGAGAATCCCATGGCTGCTTCTTTTGATGATATCAGCGACCTTTACCGGTCATATCATTACTTCATTTGAAGAGGCGCTGAGTGTCTATGTGGCGTTGACAGCCTTTATCCCCATGCTGATGGACACCGGCGGTAATGCAGGAGGTCAGGCTTCCGTAACAGTCATTCGTGGACTGTCTCTGGGAGAGATCGAATATCGCGATGTACCCAGGATTCTCTGGAAAGAAATCCGTGTTGCTGTTCTGTGCGGAGTTGCGCTGGCAGCGGCAAATTTCGTAAAACTGATGCTCTTAGACAGGGTTGGATTATACGTGGCTCTGGTAGTGTGCATCACCTTGGCAGTTGCAGTACTTATGGCTATGATCGTAGGCTGCCTGCTTCCCATTGTGGCGAAGAGAATCGGCTTCGACCCTGCAGTGATGGCAAGCCCGTTTATCACGACTATTGTAGATGCGCTGTCTTTGCTGGTGTATTTCCAGGTAGCTACCATGATATTGGGGTTGTAAGTGTGAAGCAATGTCAGGATGCCGGGGGCAAAACATAGAAAATTCCATGTTTTGATCCCGGCATCCTGACATTGCGTGTGAAGACGAAATAACAGAACCGCTGCAGATTGGCGCACTGTCCGGGCAGACAGTTTACCAATTTGCAGCGGTTGTTTTTAGACTGCTGATATCAGAAAAAAATACTATTTCCTCTTCAATACCAAGTGTTGAGGCAGACCATTTACCATGAATGGCTGATAATCACCCTGAATCAGCGGCTCAATATAATTGATAAATTCTTCGGTAATGTAGTTGCCTTCTTTGTTCACCCAGCTTCTGGGAACCAGTTTCTCATTGTTGGCGATGCGGTGAACATCATAGATGCCGGCAGCACTCATGTAAGGGTCATCGGAAACGCGGTCGATGACTACCATCTTACCGGTATCGCCTTCATCGGCAGCTTTAACAGCGGCACCGCCTACCATGAAAGCTTCATTGATATCTACACGGGAAGCCATATGGGAAGCGCTTCGCTGCAGGGTAGAAAACTCGATGCTTCTTGTCTTACAGCCGATCTCAGCACCCAGGAAGCCTGCCAGGTAAGCTGCAGTTCCTTGAAGCTGCTTGTGACCGAATGCATCTACATAATCTGCACCGCCGGATAATTCGCAGACATAGCGGCCATCTGCCAGCTTGATGCCTTCGGAGACTGCAATCACAATAGAATTCTTTTTCTTCAGAAGTTCTTTTACCTTTGCAAGGAATTTGTTGATATCAAAAGTGATTTCCGGCAGATAAATCAGGTCGGGACCGTCACAATCCTCAGTCTTGGCTAGGGCGGTGGCACCGGTCAGCCAGCCTGCATTGCGTCCCATTACTTCTAATACGGTAATGTTTTCCTTATTATAAGTAAGTCCTAATGCATCACGGATAACTTCCTTGGTGGAGGCGGCAATATATTTAGCAGCGCTTCCGAAGCCGGGAGTGTGGTCTGTGAGAGCCAGGTCATTGTCAATGGTCTTGGGAACACCCAGGAATTTCTGTTTATGGCCTTTAACAATGGCATAGTCGGACAGCTTCTTAATAGTATCCATGGAATCGTTGCCGCCAATGTAGATGAATGCTTCGATATCCAGCTTATCCAGAATCTTGAAAATCTTCTCGTAGATTTCGGGATTCTCGTGGATCTCGGGCAGCTTATATCTGCAGGATCCCAGAAAAGCGGAAGGAGTTCTCTTAAGCAGTTCGATATCCATATCAGAATGAATCTGTGTGGAAAGGTCTACGTACTGTTCATCCAGGAATCCCTGAATACCGTGCAGCATACCGTATACCTTGTTGAAGCCACGTTCCTTGGCTGTTTTGTAGACACCTGCAAGACTGGAATTGATAACTGAGGTGGGGCCGCCGGACTGACCTACGATGATGTTGCGCTTTTTTGCCATAAAATGTTTTGCCTCCTTTTATTGAAAATAGAGAAAGTTGGGGATGGGGCAAGAAATCCGCCTGAATATGAACCGCCGTTTTCCACAGGCTGCTCTTGCAGCAATTCCTAACTTTCATAATATTAATAAAATGTACTAAAAACGATTGTATATTGAAAATAATTATAGCAAATATTACGCACTACTGCAATGAAAATATTGCAAGATGTTTAAAAATGCACAAAAATAGTTGCGATTATAGTCCTTTGAGAGTTGATATTCCACTAGCTTTTGATTCCTTTTTTACTGCAAATATGAAATATCATCGCGTAGGTTGACTTATTAACCTATATACTCTTATATTGCCAAATTGCTTCTTACCATAAACGACAATATATCTCCTTTGGGTAGACGATTGATTACACTTTTTAGATTTATTTCTTACCATGAACTGGAATATTTCCCCTATGGGTAGACGATTGATTGTATTTATCAGACTTACTTCTTACCATAAACCGGAATATATCCCCTATGGGTAGAACTTCGGATGCATTTATCAGATTTACTTCTTACCATGAACCGGAATGCATCCTCCATGGGTAGAACTTCGGATGCATCCTTCAGATTTAATTCTTACCATGAACCGGAATATATCCTCCATGGGTAGAACTTCAGATGCATCCTTCAGATTTACTTCTTACCATGAACCGGAATATATCCTCTATGGGTAGAACTTCGGATCCAACCTTCAGACTTTCTCTTACCATAAGCCGGAATATAGGTTCTTTCTGAACAATGTGTACAGCCTTTGATTGACAACGGGTAGTTTTTCATCGCCAATCAGCATTTGTGGCGATAGATCTTAAGGGAAGAAACCTCTGCAATGCATTCCCATAGGCTCAGATTTGATTAAATAAGGAAGAGAGCCGGCCATGCGAGCATGCGCGTTTCCCGGTCTGGGCTCGTGTAAACAGTGCCTGGCCCCTTCTCTTTTTAGTCTACGGTAAAGGAAATGTCAAATTTTTGGTTCCAGCGTGTGATAATGTTCCATTGACTGAAAGCAAGGCTCTGGTTCGCAAGCAGAGCTGTGGTGGACAGATCGAATTGGGCGCCGGAGAGTGTAAGTAATAGGGTGATGGTGTTCGGTTCCGGGAGCGCGACAACAGAGATGCCGCAGGTTGTGGGGGAACCTTCTGTCGGAACAAATTCGATCTGCGGAGAAAGGTTCAGATCGATAATATACCTGTCTGCATCCTCGAAAGAAGCAGTGAGTGTGATAAGCCAGTAGTCCGAATCATCACTATAAAAAACAGTGGTATATTTGCTGGCAGGTATCTCATCTGCTTTTACTTTTCGATAGTCTGTTACCTGAATGGTTCCTCCCGGAATCTGATAAACGGAATCCGGATCTGCACCGTTCTCCAGGTCCAGAGGAATGCAGAAATCTTCCGGCAGGGAACTGCCTGCATAGACGTAAGGAACATGCAATGTATATGTTCCGGCCTGCGCATTTCCGAAATTCCAGTCATAATAAGGATCGCGGCTTACAGGGCTATATCCCATACGTATTCCATTCATTACATTGCCGGAAGAATCGGTAACGGTAACAGATGCACGTTCCGTAACGAAGTCATCTGTTATCCAACTGTTTAATGATGGAAGAATTTTGTATGCTCCCTGATTTAAAGGATAAATTCCCGTGATCAGTTCTCCGTTTTCCAGACGGGGAATAGCTAATAATCCCCGGCCGTCCACCAGCTGTGAGTGATATTGATCTATGGACTCTTCTGCAGCTTTACTTAAAGTAAAAGACAAGGTGATATCATTCCAGTAAAAGTCAATCGGGATAGATTCTGTCTCTTTTTCAGGCATAGCCAGTCCGGTACAGATAATCGTGCATTCCTCGGTGACTTCACTGAGGCTGACACTGGAAAACATAGTAATCGGATAGCGGTTTCCTGCATAATCAAAGGAAAGATTATCAGGAGAACTATCAGAAGCTGCAGCAGTTTCCTGACTTTTATGCGCCAGCAGGAGCCTGATCTGCAGTTCTCCGTCCATCAGAAAAGCATCTTCTGCAAGAACATGTATAAATTCATTTTCTCCGGAAACGGTTGCCGTCAAAGTGTAGGCATCTGCTTCTTCGTTGGTGTTGATACCGTATCCCGGTACCACACCAAAATGACTAAGTACAAAGTAAGCACATGCTGTGAGCAAGGTAACAAAAATAATAATAAGAAGCAGCAGGAGAGACTTGCGCATTTTTAAAATGCCTCTCTGATGACGCTTTTTCACAGTTTCATAAGGAAGGTTTAACGCGTCTGCAATTTCTTTCACAGACATATTCTCGTAGTATTTCATCCGTATCAGTTGCAATTCATCTGCAGATAAGATTTCTATTGCTTTTTCCAATACGAGCTTCCACTCGATATGATCCATGGGATCGGAAATATCGACCAGCTTTTCTTCCTCCAGCGGTTCGTGGAAATTAAACTGCTCGTTTTTACGGTATTTTGATATGGCCTTGTTGCGTGCAATGGAACCTAAATAGGCAGCGAGGGTACCTTTGGCAGGATCAAAATTTTCTCTTTGAAAATAAAATTCTGCAAAAGTATCATTCACACATTCTCTGATGTCTTCCACCTGATTCAGGTGTCCGGAAATAATGTGCCAGACAAGTCCCGTATATTGTTCTATTAATTCTTTCATGGCCTGATCCGGATATGTCTGCAGCAAAGCGGTCAATTCCTGGTCGGATTTTCTCATGGTGCGTACTTCCTTAATCTTATGATTTTCGCCCATAGCCGATGTATGAACTATGATAAATTATACCATGAACGTACAGTGATGCACAATTCTCGAATTTTGTCTAATAGTTACAAGAAACAGGATAAAAATTACAATTAGACCATAAGGCTTAAGTTATGAATTATAATTAACGTGTTTGTATGTCCCCTATTTCAGAAATCCGAAGAATATAAAAGGGAAGAGCATTTTTGACAGATGAGGAGGATTGAGGGGATATGAATATTGTGATTTGTGAAAGCAACATGGTTGAGCAGGAAGAAATAAGACAGTTTCTGCTAAGGATTCTTTTTGAAGAGGATATCAGCATTTTCTGTTTCGGCAATGGGGAAGATTTGATGGGAGCCGCTGAAGAACCGGATTTTTATGCAGACCTTGTTTTTATGGAAATCAGACTGCCAGGAATGGACGGGCTTGAAACGGCCAGACGTCTTCGCAGGAAAAAGAGGCAGACGGAGGTGGTATTCCTTACGGCAAGCAGTGAATATGTATTTCAGGGCTATGAAGTCCATGCTTACGATTATCTGTTAAAGCCGGCATCGGAAAGTAAACTGAAGAAGGTGATCTTACGCTTTTTGGAGGAAAAGGACAGTAGGAAGCAAAAGTATCTGATCGTCAATAAGCGTGCCGGGCGAAAGAAAATTTCGCTGGAAAATGTTGTTTATTTTTTCAGTGACAGAAGAAAAATGAATGCTGTCATGGAGGAACCATACGGAACAGTTGAGTTTTACATGACAATGAAAGAATTGGACGCCTGCCTGACAGGGGAAGCATTTCTTCGATGTCATCAGAGCTTTTTGATCAACATGCAGAAAGTAACCGGCTGGGATGGGACCAGAGTGATTACAGAGGGTGGTGCAGCGATTCCAATCAGCAAAAAATATCGAAAGCAGGTGGGAATCGTACTGGGCAACAAATAAGAAAAGAAATAAAAGGAGGAACAGCTGCATGAAAAAAATATTGGCAGGCAGTATTCTTATGTCTTGTATCTTCTTGTTTATCGGCTGTGGAAGCAGTGAAGATACTATAATGGCCGAATTAGGTCAGAAAGAAAGTACAGGACAGGCAGAAGTAAGCGAGGCGAAGCAAGATGAAAAGCAGGATTCTATAGTAAATGAGGGATTCGGCAAGATAGGAAATGACCCTAATAACCTGTGGCAGTCAGGTGATAATGGAAGGACATTGGCTTTTGATGATACGTATATCTATTACTCTCCATATGTGGATGGGCTTTATCGTGTGAAATATGACGGAACGGAAAATGAGGAAATTGCTGACGGATATTTCACCAGTCTGAATGTTTATGACGGATATATTTACGGTGTATTAAAGCCAATGGGCGGTGATGACTTTGCACCTGATATCTGGCGGATCCGTTCCGATAGCTTTGAAATGGAACAGTTGACAGAGGGGAAGTCTGCATACACGTTATTGGTTTTTGAAAACATGATATTTTATGCTGCATGTGATTCCGGTGTGGGCAGTCAGGAAGTTCATGCCCTGGATTTAACGACTATGAATGATGAAATTTTGCTGGAGTGTTATTCGCAGAACGGAATCGCTTTCACAACAGATGGTTCCCATGTATATGCTTTTATTATGCAGAATGATATGGTCAGTGTTTTCCGTGTGGAACCATCTCAAATCAGGGAGAGCAGTGAGCCGCAAAAGGAATTGGTAAACGTGGCAAATGGGATGAATCTGGGATATTTCGGTGCGGTATCTTTTACTCCGATTGGTATTAGGAGTGTGTCAGGATCGAAAGACGGGTTAAAGAACTTTTTATACCGGGATATTGACACTGAAAATCTAAAATGGTCACAGGAAGAAACGCTGTTTATTAAATGTGATTCGGATGCCCTGTTTAACGGAAATGCAAGTGCAGTAGTGGCACAAACCCCTCGATATGATTTGGGAGATAACATTATTGCATTGGTGACACCTTCTACTGTATCTACAACATATATGGCTTTGCAGGATTACACTAAGGGTGAAATTTATTATTTTGAAGACAGTAACTTGTCAGAAGGGGAACTTATTGGGACTATCGAATATGACACGGGCTGCTATGGAATGTGGAATGATACGCTTTATCTGATTGATTTTGTGAATGAGAATAATATATCTTTTGAAATAGTGATCATTACCCGGGACGGAACAGTTACGAGAAAAGCAGTTAAATAGGAGGAAAAATGATGTTTATTCTTGCAGTAATTTTAATGGTGATCGGATTTGCTTACGGAGCATATGCAAATCCATATTGGAAAGAAATTGAAGGTTCAGAGAAGTATGCAAACGGCTTTGTACGGGCTTTGATTGGAATCCCGGCGTGGATTACTGTGATCGGACTATTTGTAAAAGAGACAAGTGTGGTATTGACAGGTCTCCTAATCACAGCAGCTTTGTTAAGCATTCCTTTTTTGCGAATGCGTAAAAACGGGATCCCTGCGATAAAGTACGGTTTGCTTCTTCTGTTTGCATCTATGGGAGCATATTCCAGAATTGTGTTGGCATGGACGATCATCGGTATTCCGGTAAATGTATATATGAAGAGAGTTGCTGAAGTAGGATATGAAAAAGCCGGTACGGAAGTTATGAACAGATTGGAGAAAGAAGCAGAAAGAAAGCAAAATGCACCGAAACAGGAAGACTTCTTTGATTTTGCAGACTTTGCCGCTATGAATGAAGAACCAGAAGAAGAGACTCCCCAGAAGAAAACGGAAGTTTGGCGCAGAAATGGTATGTTTATTGAAAATCTTAAGGTCAACAGGGATGGCTCCATGTATTATGATCCGGATGATGGAGAATGGAAGAAAATTGATAAATAGAGAATGGTAGTATAATAATACTTCCGGGAACTGTTGGGTAGTGTAAATTAATTTGTGTCTATGGATGAAAATGGCTCCTTTTTGGTAAGAATTAAGATATGACAATTCTTATCAAAAAGGAGTATTTTTATGCCAGCAGCAAAGGAGCAAAGAAAGGCTGAACCGGCATGATCGTTCCTGGCACTATTCCATCGGCATTTGTAGTATTGCCAGAAATCCCGTTCTATTAAGCCTTCTGCATACTATCTTACTGTTGCAGCCGCCCATAAATTTCTTCCTTCGATTCAGTGGGATACTGTGTTACCAATGAAAGGATAGGACGGATCACTTCCGGAGTCTCTTCGGTCTCGTCCGCAATGACTTTCAGGGATTTCCCCTTCCTGTATTTTGCCTGTACCATGGAGATAAGATACAAAGAAGTGCCCTGAGCCATTCCCTGAGCCATTCCTTGAGCCAATCCCTCAGCCTTTCCCTCCATTTTACTGTCATTTACTAAATCTCTCAATGCCTCACACATATTAACCTCATTTCCTTCCTTTTTCTGTACCTTCACCTGTTTCTGCATACCGACCATCACTCCTATAACGTTCGCCGTTTCACTATCCAGCTTTTGATAAATCTCATTTTCAGTAATAAGTTTCCTGAGTTTTCCTTTATCCTGACGGCAGGCAAGCACCATGAACAGCTCTTTCAGCGGTGATTCAAACTGACTGAAGTCCTCTAACTCATTGATACAGATAAGCTGGAATATGCCCATTGTGGACACACTATCCCCTTAGTTCTGCCATTATTCAATTACCTAATATCCGGTGAAAAACGGCAGAAACGCCATTCGACAACAGAATCTTAGAAAAACTATTTGATATAATAAGTACTTACTAAAAACAGTGTATCACAACGGTGGGATTATGTCAATCTGTATTTTCCTAATTTGTGGAATATACTGAATTACGTTTTAAGCAAAAAATTCGCAGACTATTCAACTCCGTTCACCTATAGTGAATCCTTTGAGCAGACAGATGGCAAAGAGCAGGCTCAGGTAGATAGAAAACGTGACGAAAATACCCTGCCGCGTTTTTCGCGGCAGGGTGCTTTATATCATAGGAGTTTTTACAGCCCCTTGGACTTACCCCAGGAAATCAAACTGGGACATATACAGATTATAGTAAGCCCCTTTCTGAGCCAGCAGCTCTTCGTGAGTTCCTTTTTCCAGAATTCCGCCCTGGTCCACATACATAATGCAGTCGGCGTTTTTAATGGTGGACAGTCTGTGGGCGATGATGAAGGAGGTTCGTCCTTCTAACAGCCTGTTTAACCCCTTTTGCAGTAAAATTTCAGTCTCTGTGTCGATGCTGGAGGTAGCCTCGTCCAGAATCAGAATCTTAGGGTCTGCAAGCAGCGCCCTGGCAAAGGAGATCAGCTGCCTCTGACCGGCTGACAGGCGGCTTCCCCGCTCATTCACTTCTGTATAGTAGCCGTTTTCCATGCTCATGATGAAGTCGTGGGCACAGACAGTTTTGGCGGCTTCTATGACCTGCTCATCGGTAGCCTCCCGGTTGCCGTAGCGGATATTGTCCATAATGGTACCGGCGAAGATGAAGCTGTCCTGCATCATGACACCCATCTGGGTACGCAGGGAGCGGATGGTTACTTTGGAAATGTCCACGCCGTCAATCAGGACTTCTCCGGAATCTACGTTGTAGAAGCGGCTGATCAGGTTGACGATGGTAGATTTACCGGCACCTGTCGGCCCTACGATAGCGTAAGTTTCACCCTGCTTTACCCGGAAATTAATGTGATCCAGGATGCGGTGACCGGGCTCATAACTGAAGCAGACATCTTTAAATTCCACATCTCCGTGGATGGGAGGCATCAGGCCCGCATCGGGTGCATCTTTTACCTTAACGGGCTCATCGATGGTCTCGAAGATACGCTCCAGATAAGAGATAGCAGTCAACAGCGAGTTGTAGAAAGATGCCAGCGTGTTAATAGGGGACCAGAACCGGCCGATGTATGCGGTGAACGCGATCAGTACACCGACGGTAAGGGGATCCTCAGGTGCCAGGATGAACTTGATTCCCAGGATATAGACCAGGGAGGTCGTGATGGCGGAAATCATGTCCACACTGGGGCCCATGACAAAGTTGAATTTCACGGCATGCATCCAGGCATGGCGGTAGTTGCCGCTCAAATTGTTGAAGATGCCTGTATTTTCCTGCTCCCGGACGAAGGACTGTGTCACGCGGATGCCGTTAATGCTCTCGGCAATGTAAGCGTTCAAGTTGGACTGCTTGTTGGACTGAATCTGCCATGCCTTACGCTGTTTGCGCTTAATGAACACAACTACGATTGCCAGGAGCGGCAGGCCGCACAGACAGATCAGGGTCAGTCTGGCATCACAGAAGAGCATGAACAGGATGATGAAGATCAGGTTGCACAATTCTGTGACGGTATTGACGATACCGTTGCTCAACAGGTCACTTAAGCTGTTGACATAGTTGACGACACGCACCTGAATCTTGCCGTGGGGTCTGTCATCATAATAGGAAAAAGGCAGTTCCTGCAGGTGACAGAAGATATCGGAGCGGATGGCATGAATGATACTCTGACCGATGGTGCTCATGGTTTTAATCTTCAGGCGCATGCTGACAGCGGAATAAACGGCGATTAACAGAGTCAGGACACATGCGATCATGATCTTCTTCATGTCTTTCTCAGGAATATAGTGGTCCATGATCTGCTGGAACAGGAGCGGTACCGTCATGGTCAGGGCGCTGGCACTGAGCATCAGAAAGATGACGCCTGCCATCCTGGCTTTGTAAGGAGAGATATATCCTGCCAGTCTCTTTAATTGGTTGATATCAAAGCTGTCTTCTAAGACTTCGTCCATATCATATCGATTTCTAGCCATGATTAACAGTCTCCTTTCTGTGTTTTGTTCTGAGCCGCCGCAGTATCCTTGCGTTCCTTCAGCATGTCATAAGGAATCTCACCGTACTGGTTGCGGAACGTCTCGGCATAGTAGCCGTTTTGAGCCAGCAGGGAATCGTGGGTACCCTGTTCGATGATGTGTCCGTGGTCCATTACCAGGATCCAGTCAGAATCCTTGATGGAAGAGATTCTGTAGGCGATGATGAATACGGTACAGTCTTTTTCTGCCTGAATATTCTTTAACTGTTTCTGGATATAGCTTTCGGTCTCCATGTCTACCGCAGAAGTGGTATCGTCCAGAATCAGGATGGCAGGATCCTTTAAAAGGGCTCTGGCCAGGGAAATACGCTGTTTCTGACCACCGGAAAGTCCTACGCCGCGCTCACCCACGATGGTATCATAACCGTCCGGCATGCCCTGGATAAAGTGGTTGGCATCTGCCATGATGGCGGCATGCTTGACCTCTTCAAAAGAGCAGTCCGGGCGGCCGTAGGCAATATTGCCTTCCACCGTATCGGAAAACAGGAACACATCCTGCATCGCCATGCCGATGTTGTCACGCAGGTTGTACAGATCATGCTTGCGTACGCTGACACCGTCTACCAGGACCTCGCCGGCAGTAGTATCGTAGAAGCGGCAAAGCAGGTTCATCAGTGTGGATTTGCCGGAGCCGGTAGAACCGATGATACCGATGGTCTGCCCCGGCTGGACCTTGAAATTGATATTCATGACGATATCTTCATCGTCTGCCCGGTAGCATACATTACGGAATTCCACCGCACCCTTTATCTTCTCGTGGATGCCGCCGGTTCTGGGGGTATGTACCCTTGGCTCCTCTTTGTAGGTGTTGTAAATTTTCTCAATAGAGGTGTAAAAGTTCTGGATGTCGTTGACCCACCAGCCCGCCATTCTTAGCGGTGTATTGAGCATCCACAGGTAACCGTTGACCTTTACAAGGTCACCCATGGTGATCTCACCCTGAATCACCATGTAGCCGCCGTAGGCCATCAGGATGATGGTGAGGGCGTAGGACAGAATTTCAAATTTCGGTACATACTTCATCCAAACTCGTGAGCCCTTGATCTGGGAATCACGGAATTTGTCATTTTCCTTATTAAATTTTTCGATTTCGTAATCTTCTTTGGCAAAGGCCTTGACTACCCGGTTGCCGCTGACATTTTCCTGAACGAAGGCATTCAGGGAAGAGAAGCAGTTGCGGTTTCTCTGGAACGCCGGCCGTACCTCCTTAGACTGCCTGTAGGTATTCAGGGCAGTAAACGGCAGCACCAGCATCATCAAAAGTGCCAGCCTGATGTTGACGGTAAAGACCATCAGCAGTGCGAAGATAAATAATAAAATATTCTGGTACACTGCATAGATGACATAGGCCACAAAATGTCTTACGGCATCCATGTCACCGGTCTGTCTGCTCATCAGATCGCCGGTCCGCTTCTTATTATAGAAGGCAAAATCTTCCTCCAGAAGCTTACGATATACCTTGTCACGCATATCGAACAATACGCCCTGGGAGGCGGTTTCAAAGACCAGCTGATAACAGAAACGCAGGATACCTGTGACAAGTGTTACGCCTAAAAGACAGGCGATCAGTACCGGCAGCAGGTCGTAATTTCCTGCCTGGATGACTTCATCCACAATCACACCGGATATGTAAGGATTGATGATGGATAGGGCTGCGATAGCAGTCGTCATCACCAGTCCCAGACACATCAGACCGCGGTACTTCTTCAGGAATGAGTAGAACCACTTCATAGGTGTCATAATGATTTCCTCCCTTAATAGAAAGATTGGTATCTGCCTAAAATGTACTTTTTTATGAGTAAAAAAGAAATGGAATATCTTGCACCTTTCATGTATTTTGTTGTACAATAAAGAACAAGTCGCTTTTAGCAGGATAAAGTGCAAAGAGAGGTACTGAAGATGTGCGACAATGAAAGTGTTTTCGAAGAAGAACTGAATCCTAAATTCCTTTTTACCTGGAAAGCACTGAGGGAAAAGCAGGATTCTTATCATAGTCACGAGTATCTTGAGGTAGCATTTGTTTTTTCAGGTTACGGAAGATATCGTGTAGACGGGCATATTTATGATGTGTCGGAGGGTGACTTGATCATCATGAATCCCGGTGTGAAGCACCAGGTGCTTTTGATTGAGGGAAATGAGACGCCGACCACGGATTTCTTCGTGGCCGTGACGGATTTTCAGTTAAAAGATTTGCCGCCCAATTCCTTGCCCCTGCCGGAGGGAAAGCCGGTGCTGCATACCTCCGGTGACTTACGTCAGAAGGTATCTCGTATCTGTTCTGCCATGGACGCTGAAAATGCGGTGTACAAGCAGGGGCGCTATTACATGCTGAAATCTTATATGATTCAGCTGCTGCTTCTGATCATCAGGGAGCAGTACGATCCTGTAGAGCGTACCGGCGGCTGTGCCTTTGAATCGGTGAACAGGAAATATGTAGTGGAGCAGATCCTCAATTATTTTGAGGAACATTATAATGAGAAGATATCCCTGGACCGGATCGCGGAAAATATGTACATGAGTTCTTTCTATGTTTCCAAGATTTTCAAGAAAGAGACCGGGGATACGCCTATCCGCCACCTGATCAACATTCGTCTGGAAAAGGCTTACGAGCTTCTGGAAAACGGATGGAACGGCAGTATCCAGGAGGCGGCTGCTTCCGTGGGCTATGATGATGCCTACCACTTCAGCAAGCTGTTTAAAAAGAAGTTTGGGGTGTCGCCTTCTCAGGTGAAGCGTGCCCGCTAAATTTCGCAGTGCCCATTACCCGGCCTGAAATGGGAAAAGTTTGACATTTTTTTGTCGAGATGTTTTTTTTCAAGTACTTCTGGGAAAAGTATTTTCAAGGGTTGTAGAATTTGTTACAATCGTTTTCATTGAAAATACGAGACATTAAGAACAAAGTACTTGGAGGACCTAATGAGATATTATTTTGAATCAAAAGTTGAGAAAAAAGCAAAGGGTTATATGATTCAGATCCCGTTTAACGTATGGGAAGTCTGCAAGCAGCGCGATGTGATCAAGGCAGATGTGGTTCTGGATAACAAGATCATCGACTGTGAACTGCTGCCGCTTGAAAAGGGTAACTATGAGATTCATATTGATGACGAGGATGCTGTAGCTGTTGAACTGGATGTACCTCACAGGGTATTACTTCATGTGACAGGTTCCCTGATTCAGATGAATCAGGACAGTCCGTACAGCCTGGACAATCCTATCCGTAAGATTGACAGCATGGAAGTGATCCTGCAGAAGCAGGACGGTCTGTGCGGGCAGGCATGTGTGGCAATGCTGGCAGGTATCTCCATTGCGGAGGTAAGCGCAGCAATGGACTGCAGAGAGTGGCAGGCTACTATGGGAAGAATGATTTCTGCACTGAATTATTTCGGTATCGATCACAGCGATATTATCATGTACACCGAGGGAAGACCGGCATCACTGCCCAAATGTTGTATCATGATGGAGAAGATGGGGCGTTTCTGCCATTATCTGGTTCACTTTGACGGCAAGTTCTATGATCCCAATCTGGGCGTGATGGAAGAGTATGATATGAGCAAGCTGCTGGGATATCTGGAGATCAAGTGCTGAGAGAGTACTTTGTTAAAATAAGATACAGGAAGAGCTGTTAACAGAAAAAGCGAGATGGTTGCTTCGGCGCCATCTCTTTTTGTTTAGAATTCTAAAATATCTATTAAATTCCATTTTCTGCGTCAGTATAAGAAAACAAGAGAAAAAAAGATTTAAAATGAGCAAACGAGAGAAAACAAAACTTGAATAACTGTGTATGCGGTTGCAAAGAAGACCATATGAAATTAATATATGTCTTAGCAATTAGCACTCGACATAAAAGAGTGCTAACAACAAAAGAAAGAATTATTTTGTAAGTATATAAGGAGGCATCAATCATGAAATTAGTACCTTTAGGTGACAGAGTGGTATTAAAGCAGTTAGTAGCAGAAGAGACAACCAAATCCGGTATCGTTCTTCCCGGACAGAACAAGGAGAAACCTCAGCAGGCAGAAGTCCTGGCAGTAGGCCCCGGCGGAGTAGTAGACGGCAAGGAAGTTAAGATGGAAGTCAAGGTCGGCGACAACGTAATCTATTCCAAATACTCAGGAACAGAAGTTAAGCTTGATGACGAAGAATACATCATTGTAAAACAGAGCGACATCCTGGCAATCATTCAGTAAAAATTGTATAACAGATTTTAGCAGTTCCCGGCAGTAAGGTTTCGGGAAAATATTGAAAATTTGGAGGCGTATCATTATGGCAAAAGAGATTAAATACGGCGCAGAAGCCCGTGCAGCATTAGAGTCCGGTGTCAACCAGCTGGCTGATACCGTAAGAGTAACCTTAGGACCTAAAGGAAGAAACGTAGTTCTGGACAAATCCTTCGGTGCTCCCCTGATCACCAATGACGGTGTAACCATTGCAAAAGAAATCGAACTGGCAGATGCTTTCGAGAACATGGGCGCACAGCTGGTGAAAGAAGTAGCTACCAAGACTAACGATGTAGCAGGTGACGGTACCACAACAGCTACTGTTCTGGCACAGGCAATGATTAATGCAGGTATGAAGAACCTGGCAGCAGGCGCTAACCCTATCATCTTAAGAAAAGGTATGAAGAAAGCTACCGACTGTGCAGTAGAAGCTATCGCTAAGATGAGCCAGAAGGTAGACGGTAAGAATCACATTGCAAGAGTAGCTGCTATTTCTGCAGGTGATGAAGAAGTAGGTCAGCTGGTAGCTGATGCTATGGAAAAGGTATCCGGAGACGGTGTCATCACCATCGAAGAGTCCAAGACCATGCAGACCGAGCTGGATCTGGTAGAAGGTATGCAGTTTGACAGAGGATACATCTCTGCTTACATGGCAACCGATATGGATAAGATGGAAGCAGTTCTTGACAATCCTTATATCCTGATCACTGATAAGAAGATTTCCAGCATTCAGGAGATTCTGCCTCTGTTGGAGCAGATCGTTCAGTCCGGTGCTAAGCTGTTGATCATCGCTGAGGATGTAGAGGGCGAAGCTCTGACCACCCTGATCGTAAACAAACTGCGTGGTACTTTCAATGTAGTAGCTGTTAAGGCTCCCGGTTATGGTGACAGAAGAAAGGCTATGCTGGAGGATATTGCTATCCTGACCGGTGGTACTGTAATCAGCTCCGAGCTTGGTTATGAGCTGAAGGATACCGACATGAGCATGCTTGGTCATGCAAAATCTGTTAAGGTGCAGAAAGAGAACACCGTTATCGTTGACGGCGAAGGCGACAAGGCTGCTATTCAGAGCAGAATCGCTCAGATCAAGGGTCAGATCGAAGAGACCACTTCTGATTTCGATAGAGAGAAACTGCAGGAGAGACTTGCTAAACTGGCAGGCGGCGTAGCTGTTATCCGTGTTGGTGCTGCTACCGAGACAGAGATGAAGGAAGCTAAGCTTCGTATGGAAGATGCTTTGGCAGCTACCAGAGCAGCAGTAGAAGAAGGTATCATCTGTGGTGGTGGTTCTGCATATATCCACGCTTCCAAGGAAGTTGCCAAACTGGCTGAGACCCTGGAAGGTGATGAGAAGACCGGTGCAAGCATCGTTCTGAAGGCTCTGGAAGCTCCTCTGTACCACATTTCTGCTAACGCAGGTCTGGAAGGAAGCGTTATCATCAATAAGGTAAGAGAGTCTGAAGTTGGTGTAGGCTTCGATGCTCTGAAAGAAGAGTATGTTGACATGGTAAAAGCAGGTATCCTGGATCCCGCAAAGGTTACCAGAAGTGCTCTGCAGAATGCTACCAGCGTAGCAAGCACACTGTTAACTACCGAGTCTGTAGTTGCTAACATCAAGGAAGAGACTCCTGCTATGCCTGCAGGTGCCGGCGGAATGGGCGGCATGATGTAAGGGCTCGCCTAACAGGGATGTCGCTTAGATCAAAGTGAATAAAAGCAGGTTACAAGGTCCGGGACCCTAAAGAGGGAACCGGGCCTTTTGGCTGTCTGGGATTTTAGGCGGCAAAAGATTGCCATGGGAAAAAGAGCGTGGCGGAAGAGGCTGGTTTTCTGGCGCTGGTTTTCTGGTAGAATGGAGGCATTAAAAGGACTTGCTATTTTAGGGGAGTTTTCTTATAATATTAGAAAAACGAAGTGCAGATAGAAACAAAAAGGGAGGTAAGTTATGAATAGATTTGAATATGTAGTGGTGAGTATTGATGGGGATTATGCTAATTTGCGCAGGACAGATATTGAGTCGGAGGAATTGAAGCTGGTGGCCAGAGCGCTTTTGCCGGCGGAGATAGTGGAAGGGTCTAAGCTGCTGTATGAGTGGATGCAGTATACGATTATGGAATAGAGAAGATTGATAGGTGGAAAGTGTGAGAAGCGGTTGTATCTGTCTGATGGACAGGTACAATCGTTTTTTTGATTTGGTGTCGGTGCTGTTGACTGCTTCGTAGTGACTTGTCGCTTTGGAATGTTTACCTGTTTTTATGGTACTGCTACAAATTTTTGAATCATGGAAGTGAAAAACTATAGCATTTTGATGCTTTGAATGTGTGAAAAGCACCCAAAATACAGCAGATTTCTGGAAAAATGTCTAGGAAACATTAAAAAGTGGATTCAAATTTTTGATATTTACACAAAAATGTATTCATGCTTAAATGAAACCAGACTTAAGCGAACCTGGCCAGAACTTAAGGCATCAAAGTTAGGAGGAATTGAGCATGAAGAGAGATAAAGCTCTTGTTGCACATTACAGGAAGCAGACCTGGAAGCTGATGAAGCGAAACTGGTTATTGTATGTTTTTATCGTACCGGCACTTCTGTATGTCATCTTATTCAGCTATGCACCAATGTATGGTCTGCAGATTGCATTTAAGAATTACACATTCGCGAAAGGAATATCAGGAAGTGAATGGGCGGGACTTAAGTGGTTTGAACGATTTTTTAATTTACCGAGATTCTGGACTATTTTTAAGAATACCATATCAATCAGCTCTTACAGTATGATTGTCAGCTTTCCTTTGCCGATTATACTTGCTCTGATCCTGAATAATGTGAAGAATGCAAAATGGAAGAAATTTGCTCAGACAATTACCTACATGCCGCACTTTATTTCTACAGTAGTATTGGTAGGTATGATATCCCTCTTCTTCTCGCCCCGTTCCGGCATTGTGAATACATTGCTTTCTTTTGTAGGCGGTTCCGGAGATGTCTACTTTATGGGTAAAGCCGGGTATTTTTCGCATCTGTATGTCTGGTCAGGTGTATGGCAGGGGATGGGCTGGGGGTCCATCATTTATATGGCAGCACTGGCAGGTGTGGATCCGACCCTGCATGAGGCGGCTATGATCGACGGCGCTAATAAATTCAAGCGGGTTTTACATATAGATTTGCCGACCATCATGCCTACCATGGCGATCATGCTGATCATGAAATGCGGACAGCTTATGAATATAGGCTATGAAAAAGTATATCTGATGCAAAATGACTTAAACGTAACTGCTTCTGAAGTAATTTCCACCTACGTATATAAGCAGGGACTTCAAAGTCAGCAGTACAGTTACTCGACAGCAATAGGTCTGTTCAATAATATCATCAGCTTTACGATGCTCGTAATCGTTAACAAAGTGGTGAAAAAATTGAGCGGATCCGGACTGTGGTAAGGGGGATGAACAAGATGAAAAAGAGAAATACTCATAAAATGAAGCAGTCGTGGGATGATATTATTTTTTCAGGAGCCTGTAATCTGCTCTTAATAGTGTTTGTGCTTGTTGTATTTTACCCTCTTTGGTTCGTTGTCATGGCATCTGTTTCGGATCCGGCTTATGTAAATAGAGGTGATTTCCTGGTATATCCCAAGGGCTTTAATCTGATGGGGTATGAAGAAGTGTTTAGGACAGAATCAATCTGGATCGGGTATGGCAATACCATTCTTTACACGGTATGCGGCACCATACTGGGAACGGCAGTAACAGTACTGGCAGGATATGCATTGTCCAGAAAAGACCTTCCGGGAAGAGGATTGTTGATGAAGATTTTTGTGTTCACCATGTATTTCAGCGGCGGTATGATTCCTTTTTATCTGGTGGTAAAGAGCCTCGGCATGGTCAATAACCGTATGACGTTGATTATTCTGGGAAGCGTATCTGCGTACAATATGATCGTGGTACGTTCCTTTATGGAAAGCAATATACCGGATGAATTGATGGATGCAGCTACTATTGACGGATGCGGAAACGGAAGATTTTTCAGTACGATTGTAGTGCCCTTGTCTAAGGCGGTGATTGCGGTAATCGTCCTTTATATTGCAGTTTCTCATTGGAACTCTTACTTCAATGCCATGATTTTTATGACAGATACCAATAAATATCCGCTACAGCTATATTTACGGGAGTTACTTCTGACGTCAAGCTCGCTGGGAGATGATATGTCTCAATACATGGATCCTGAAGCATTGGAAGCAATGCAGAGTCTGGTGGAGGTTTTAAAATATGCAGTTATTGTAGTGGCTACTGCACCGATTATATGCGTATATCCTTTTATCCAGAAATATTTTGTAAAGGGTGTCATGATCGGCAGCGTGAAAGGATAAATGTGGGAATATCTGCAGCAAGGTCTGCAGTTCCAAATAACAAATACAAACGGAGGTATGAAACATGAAGAAGAAAAGAATTATTTCCATGATGACGGCAACGGCAATGATTGTATCATTATTGGCAGGTTGTGGAAATAATGAGCCGTCCAAAGTGACAGAAAGCTCCTCAACTACGAAAACTGAGAGCTCAGAATCAGCAGTCGGAGGACTGTCAGGGGAAAGCAGTGCATCCGGGCAAAATAAAGAAATCCCTGTAGATGCATTTGCGGGAACAGAGCTTGAAATCGCAGTTTATCAGAATCCCAATTATATGGGTGAGGATTACAATGATATGCCTGCTATGAAGGCAGCGGAAGAAGCTACCGGAATTCATATTAACTGGGTGCCGATATTGCATTCGGTATCAACAGAACAGACCAATATTATGCTGGCTTCCAATGAACTGCCGGATGCTATGATTGGTCTGGTATCTACATCTCAAGTTGCTTCTAATCTGGATTTATTTTACGATATTTCAGAAGAAGGACTGTTGGAAACATACGCACCCAATGTGTATGCGGACATTGAACAGACAGAAGGCGGTTTGAGCTTATTGACATGGTCAGATGGCAGTATTCGTACATTGCCCACAAATGCAGAAGTAGATAACTATGGTGCACAGAGCGGCGCAATTATGTGGATGAATAAGAACTGGCTGGAACAGTTAAATATGGAAATTCCTACAACGACAGAAGAATTTTACAATGTTTTGTGTGCGTTCCGTGATAATGACATGAATGGAAACGGAGATAAAACAGATGAAATTCCGTTCGGCTTTGGGGACATTTATTACAATGGCCAGATCTATAATCTTGCAGGCTGGTTTGGAATCGGAGCACAAAATAATAATTTCAAGTGGATGTGTCTGAAAGTGGAAGACGGTCAGGTGCTTCCTACAGTTGATACGGAGCAGTATCGTGCATTTTTAGAGTATACGCATACACTGGCAGCAGAAGGACTGTTGGATCTGGAAGGCTTTTCGCAGACTCTTGATCAATATAAGAGTAAAGTAAAAGATGGTCTGATGGGATGCTTTTACAGCTGGGCTATCGGTTGGATCACGGACAAAGAGCTTGCGTCACAATACGTTCCGATTAAGCCGATACAGGCATTGGAAGGTGTAGAAGCCATACATCCCGGTACAAAGAATAAATTTGGCGGAAATCTTGCCGGCTTTGCAATATCTGCAGATTGTGAAAATGTGGAAGCATTACTTCACTGGTGGAACTATCTGAACAGCTCTACTGAAATGAAGTGGACAGCAACAGTAGGAGAACAGGGCATTGCCTGGGATTTTGATGAAGATGGTAATGTGGTCTCTTTGATACCATCCGAACACACGACCTTACCGGAGGGCTGGATTGAGGTAAATTATTACTATACCAATGGTCTGAATGGTGGAATAGGCCCCTATTTGCGGAAGGATGAAATGTCTCTTCCTAATCAGGACGAACCGCGTGTACAGGCAGTTAACATGTTATACGATATGATGATCGATGTAAGTGATGCCATTCCTTCGAAGGTTATTGATCCGGCAAAGGATGAAGAGCGGAGCTTTATTGAAACCGAGCTGATGGTATATTTAAAGAATTTCTTTGCCACAAGTATCATGAATGGCGTGACGGATCAGTCATGGGAAGAATATCTGGGACAACTTGAGACCTATCAGTATTATGATTGGATCGAATGGTATCAGGGATATCTTGACGGAGATTTCTAGTTGCTTTAGAATGAAGGAAGAAATGACAGCTTAACAGGATAACCGGTAAGACAGAACAATTGCAGAGGAGGATTTTTGCATGAATAAGATTTATAGAAGATTTTTCTTGAGCTTTCTGATTGTTCTTGTTTTACCGGTTATCTTTTTTGCAGCTTTTTTCATGAATAATTATAAGAAAGTCTACAGAAATAAAATTATAGAGCGTGAAGAGATTTTTGTGGAGAAAACAATAATGGAGCTGGAAAGAAATGTGGATAGTATGCAGTCCATTGTTGCTTATAATTCACAGCTTCCGTATATGCAGAAATATTTTGTGAAAAATGATATTTACGGTACGGAAATTACGACTGCATTGTCATCAGAAGTGATAACACATGCGTTTTTGACGGATATCCATTATTACAACCCGGTAAAGTCTGAAAGGATTTACATTAAGAACGGAACCTATGGTATGAATTATTATGCGGAATATACCGGCATGGGCAGCGCAGCGGTTGTGAAGGAGTATCTGCAAAATCGGAAAATCGGAGAAGAATTTCAGCGTGTGGATGAGGAGTCTTTATTAAGTGGTTCGTCATTGAGGTATGTGATAAAAAATACATCAGGAGAAGTGTGGATATTTTATCTTTCTCAGAAATATCTGGAGGAAATTCTGAATTATGCGGATGCAAAAACGATGCTGATAGACGAAAACGGCGTTTTTTTGCTGGAAATGGCGAATGAAGGATATCAGGAGGGTGCTTATTACGAGATAACGGCACAGTCTTCGGAGGGAAACTTCATGCTGATCAGGCAGATTGGTGAAGATGTGTTGTTCCGTGAATTGGAGAACTTACAGAATCGGTTTCTGTTGATGGTACTGATTTTACTGCTGTTTGGAGGCGCTTTGATCGCGGTTCTTACTTTTTATAACGAATATCCTGTTAAGAAGATGAAGTTCTGGTATGAAGAACAGTTTAAATTATCGGAACAGAAGCATAGAAAAAATATTCTCCTGATGCAGATGGTAACAGGCAGCGGATGTAATACAGAAAGGTTTAGGAAAGCTGTAACAGAAGCCGGGCTTTTTAAAGAGGCAGAATGCTATAGAGTCCTGATTGCAGTGATCTCCCAAGATGCTGAACTTGAACTGAACAGGCTGAAACTTTATCTGACAGAAAGTGTACCGGGAGAGGTTCATCTGATAGATATATCTTCTCACAAAGTGGCTGTAATCTTACTGGGGCTTTCTGAGGAAGAGGATCTGACGTTAGAGAAAAGTCTGCAGTCAGTCTGTGGGGAAATAAAAAAGAATGCAGGTAAGGAACTTGTGATTTATGTGGGAGATAAGCAAAAGACCTATGAAAATATTCATTTATCTTATCATGAGGCTGTTATGGGAAGCCGCCATGAAGAGGATAATGAAAAGCTGCAAGTGGTTTATTGCAAGACTGCCAAAAAAGAGCAGGAAGAGTTCTTATATCCTGAAATGGAATTGAATACCTTGTATGAAGCACTGGTTGAAGCGGATATGGATAAAGCGGATGTGATTACAGATGCATTGCTGTTGGTGTTGAAAGAACAGAATGATAACAGAGTAGTCCATGCGTCTTTGTACTATGATATTCAGAATGTTTACTATCGGGCACAGATGAAGCTCAAGTGGAATATAAAATCGGTACTTTTAGATACAGACATCTTAAATAAAAATGTCGACGTTGATGAAATGAAAGTAATCGAGCAGGTCAGAAAGCAGTTTCGCCGGTATATTGAGGGTAGTAAGGAGCATGAGAAAGAAGACAATCTCATAACACGGGTAACTCATTATATTGATGAAAATCGTACCTGCAGTGAACTGTGTGTCAGTATGGTAGCAGATCATTTTGAGATGTCTATATCTAATTTGAGCCATCAGTTCAAAGCTCAGACCTGCTGTACTATTTCGGATTATATCAGGGAGAAAAAATTTGAATATGCGGGGGAATTACTGAAGCAGACGGATTATAGTGTGCAGACGATAGGGACGATCATCGGATATAACCAGACAGCAAATTTTATTCAGAAGTTTAAAAGATATCATGGGGTGACGCCTGCAGAATACCGGAAGCAAGAAGCAGATGAACAAAAATCCTTACGTGCTGATCTTTAGACCTGATAGGAGTAAAATGAAACAAAAACACATGGATTGGTAAAAAAAGTCCATAGACAGTGGCCAGTATTTCTTTTACTATGAAGTTATTACATGATGAAAAACGGAGGTCACTATGGCTATCAGATTTGAAGAAGAAAAGCGGATTTTTATACTGGAAACAGCAGGCTCCTGCTATCAGATGCAGGCAGACGAGTATGGAGTTTTGTTACACTTATATTATGGAAGACCTGTAAAAGGTACCACGGAGCACCTGATACATCACGAGGATGTGGCTTTTTCAGGGAATCCTTATGACCTGTCTGACTACAGAAAGTATTCACTTGATGTGCTGCCCCAGGAATTTTCCTCCTGCGGAGTAGGAGATTATCGTGAGAAAAGTGTGGAACTTGCATATGCAGACGGAAGCTTTGGGCTGGATCTGCGCTATCAGAGCTATGAAATTCAAAAAGGTGCCTACAAGATAGAAGGAATGCCTGCCGCCCACGACGAGGAAGGAAAGAGCGAAACACTCATCATCCATATGAAAGATACGGTAAAAGAAGTGGAAGTGGATCTGTGCTATGGTGTATTCCCAAGGCAGGATGCGATTACCAGAACGGCAGTCCTTCGCAATGTGGGGGAAGAAAAAGTCACACTTTACAAGATGATGTCTGCCAACATAGATTTCCAGTACGGAGAGAAGGATCTCATCTACCTTCCCGGAAAGTGGGGCATGGAACGTAAGGTGGAGCGTACGTATGTGGATCATGCAGCCATTCATCTGGACAGCAGAAGAGGGACTTCCAGCCACCATATGAATCCTTCCGTAATCCTGTGTGATCCACTTGCAGGAGAAGATGCAGGGGAGTGCTATAGCTTCCAGCTGGTATACAGCGGCGGTTTCCAGATCAGCGTGCAGAAGGATCAGAGAGGAACCATCAGACTTTGCGGCGGTATCCAGCCGGATCAGTTTGTTTGGCAGTTGAATGCAGGTGAGTCCTTTATTGCGCCTCAGGCAGTTCTTTGCTACAGCAGTGACGGTCTCGGAAGCCTGTCCAGAAAGCTGCACCGCTTTGTGAACAAGCACATCTGTCGTGGCATTTATATGAAGAAAAAACGCCCGATTCTCATCAACAACTGGGAAGCTACTTATTTTGATTTTAACCTGGAAAAGCTTACCGGAATCGCAGCTTCTGCTGCAGAGCTGGGCATTGAAATGATGGTTTTGGATGATGGCTGGTTCGGTAAGAGAAATAACGATAAGTGCGGCCTGGGTGACTGGTTCGTCAATGAGGAAAAACTGGGCGGCAGCATGGGTGCGTTGGCTGAAAAAATCAATCAGATGGGAATGAAATTCGGTCTGTGGTTCGAGCCTGAGATGATCAGTGAAGATTCCGACCTGTACCGCGCACATCCTGACTGGGCTCTTACCCAGCCCAGCAGAAAGCCTAACCTTGGACGTTCCCAGATGGTGCTTGATATGGGCAGGCAGGAGGTAAGAGATTATCTCTTTGAACAGATTTCTTCTATATTAAAAAGTGCCAACATTTCCTATGTGAAGTGGGATATGAACCGCAGCATCAGTGATGCTTACAGCGCTGCTTTGCCGGTCGACAGACAGGGAGAGGTGTACCATCGTTTCGTATTGGGAACTTATGACTTAATGGAAAGAATCACAAGTGCTTTCCCGGAAATCATGATCGAAGGCTGCAGTGGTGGCGGCGGAAGATATGATTTGGGTATTATGTACTATTCTCCGCAGATTTGGTGCAGTGACAATACCGATGCCATCAACAGAACTTCCATACAGTATGGCAGCAGCCTGTTTTATCCTATTTCGACCGTGGGAAGCCATGTGTCCGTCTGCCCCAACCATCAGACACGCAGAGTGGTACCTTTCCACACCAGAGCAGTCGTAGCAATGGCAGGAAGCTTCGGTTATGAGATGGACCTTCAGAAGCTTTCAGAAGAAGAAAAGGAGCAGGTAAGAGAACAGGTAAGACTTTATCACAAGTATTACGACTTAGTACATGAAGGAGATTATTACCGCCTGACTGCACCGGGAAAAGCTTCGTTCATGGCATGGGAGATCGTAAGTGAGGATAAGAAGGAAGCACTGGTCAGCGTGGTAATTACCGAGATCGAAGGGAATCGCTGCCCCAGATGGATTCAGATCAAAGGCCTGGATCCGGAAATGCAGTATGAACTGGAGGATGGCTCTGTACATTATGGCAGTGATCTGATGTATGCAGGATTGCCGGTAGCACCTGCACTGAAAGAATATGAAGCTTGTCAGATTTATCTGAAAGCATTAATTTAACCGAATCAAGTAAGTCCCCCTACCCACCACTTCAAGCGCATGGAGCGCTAGGCGGTGGGAGGGGGACTTACTTGTGTCAGGTGGAGCTCCCCGACGTGTGGTAATCCGGTGGGGAGCCTATTATGTCAAAAAATAATTAATATAGTGCAAAAAATTGTAATAAATTCAAAAAATGGTGACTTGATATTTCATATAAGCAGCGTTAAAATAGAACAGGTTTTAAACAATTTGGTGGGTTCGTAACAGTTCGTTTGAACGGTTGCATGATTTCGGAGAGGAAAAGAAAATGAAGAACAAAAGAGTTGACACACTTGTTTCGTACCTGATCATAACAGCAGGATCGATCATCATGGCAGCGGGGATTTATTTTTTCAAGTTCCCCAATAATTTCTCCACAGGCGGAGTCAGTGCCATGTCCATGATTCTGGCAGCAGTTGCACCGGTGCTTACCGCGGCAGAGTACATGATGATCATCAACATACTTTTGCTTGTTGTAGGGCTTCTTGTATTCGGTAAAGGCTTTGCATTTAAAACGATATACAGCAGCATGCTGATGTCTATATGCACAAGGTTATTTGAAGTAGTGATTCCTTTAGAGCATGCGCTTACGAATCAGAAACTGCTGGAACTGGTTTTTGCAATCGGTCTGACTGCGGTGGGCAGTGCCCTGATTTTTAACGAGAAGGCAAGTTCAGGCGGAACCGATATTGTGGCAATGATTTTGAAAAAATATACCAATCTCAATATCGGCAAAGCATTATTGTATACAGATATCATTCTGGCTGTAGCCAGCTTCTGGGTATTTGATATTGAAACAGGTATGTTCTCTGTATTGGGACTGATCATGAAAGCGTTTGTAGTGGATAATGTAATTGATGGCATCAATCTGAGCAAATGTTTCACTATCATTACCGATAAGGATCAGGAAATCTGTGAATTTATCAATAGAGAACTGCACAGAGGTGCTACAGTATCTATCTGCTCCGGTGCCTTTACCGGCGAGAATCGTAAGATGATCATCACTGTGCTTAACAGAGGACAGGCAGTGCAGCTGAAGCAGTTCATCAAAGAAACAGATAAGCATGCATTTACAGTGATTACCAACTCAAGCGATATCCTGGGTAAGGGATTCAGGACAGTGGTATAAATTATAAAAGTTCAGACAAGTCCGTACGCATGTGTATGGACTTGTCCGAACTGTTTGAAAGAGGATGTGTGGCAAGATGGATAAGAAAAGATACATTGCTGAAAAATATATAAAAGAAGCAAAGCAGCTGCATAAAGAAAATATTGTTGTAGATGCACATCTGGATCTGGCGGCCGAAATCTTTTACCGTCGACTTGGCGGTGAAAAAGATATCATCAAAAATCGCTTTTTGGATAACTGGAAATATGCCGGATTAAATCTGATCGTATCTTCAGTTTTTGTGGAATCCCAGCTGTTGCCTTCCATGGGACTTTTAAATACAATGGACCAGATTGCGGCACTTTATGAGGAGATAGATGCTCTGGACGATGAATTGATGATTGTAAAGAGCAAAGAGGATTTACGCAAATTAAAGACTGCGCATAAAATCGGAATTCTGCTTTACATGGAAGGATTGGACTGCATCGGCGATCACGTTTCTTTATTAAGAGCATTGTATGAAATGGGTGTGAGAGGTGCATCTTTGACCTGGAGCCGTCAAAACATGCTTGCCACAGGAAGCGGAGGCTCCAGAGATAAAGAGAACCCCAAAGGAGGGCTTACGAAAGCAGGAAGAGAAGTAATCCGATATATGGAAGACCATCATATGTTTGTGGATGTCAGTCATATCAATGATGACGGTTTTTACGAGATAGCAGAGTGTGCCACCAGGCCATTCATTGCATCCCATTCCAATGCGAGAACGGTTCAGTATGCCCATAGGAATCTGGGGGATGATCAGATGGAGATTTTGAAGAATGCCGGTGGAATTATGGGGCTTAATGCTGCAGGCTGTTTTGTGGGAGTGAAAAATGAGACTGCTACAGAAGAAGACTGCCTGAACGGGCTTTGCAGGCAGGTGGAATATGAAGTGGGCAAAATCGGTTCCGAGCATGTCGGGTTCGGTTTTGATCTTTGCGATTCTTACTATCGGGCGTTGCCGTCTTTTCCGGTAAAGAACTATGTGGAAGAGGACTGCCTGACTTCTCATGCGCAGATGATTGAACTGACTGCCCTGTTATTGCAGAGAGGGATGAGTAGGGATGATGTGATAAATGTCATCGGAAGGAACTTTTATCATTACTTCATGAACGTGCTGCCTGAGTAAAAAAAGAATGAATGACTGAGAAGACTGAATGGAACTTGATTTTTACGTTTTTTCCAGAAAAAGGTGTTGACATTCCCTGAAAAGAAGACTATACTAAAGGTGAACTGAATGATGATTACTGGATAAAGAGTGGACGCGTGCCACTCTTTCTTGTATGTATGGATAGGAAAGGAATGGTGAGGAATGTCCAGAAGAGATGATTATGAAGCAAAGACAGAAGCGCTTCTCTCCCCCATTGCACAGGCAAACGGTGTGGAAATCTATGATGTGGAGTATGTCAAGGAAGGTTCGGACTGGTATCTGAGGGCATACATTGACAAGCCGGAAGGTGTCAATATTATTGATTGTGAAAATGTGAGCCGTGCGCTTTCTGAGGCTCTGGACAAAGAGGACTTCATTCCGGACGCCTATATTCTGGAAGTCAGCAGCCCGGGACTTGGCAGAACACTTAAGAAAGATAAACACCTTTTAAAGAGCATCGGTCAAGAGGTGGAGATCAAGCTGTTCAAGCCCATTGATAAATGTAAGGAATTTGCCGGCGTGCTGACAGGTTTTGACGAGAAGCAGATTACGATTCTGGAAGGGGAGATTTCCAGAACTTTTGAACGAAGCGAGATTGCACTGATCAGATTAGCACTGGATTTTTAAATAAGAATGGAGGAAACGTAAGAAAATGAACAAAGAATTAATGGAAGCACTGGATATTCTGGAGAAGGAGAAAGAGATCAGCAAAGATACTCTTTTCGAAGCAATTGAAAATTCTCTGGTAACCGCCTGCAAGAATCACTTCGGAAAAGCAGATAATGTTAAGGTAGAGATCAACCGTGAGACATGTGATTTCCTGGTGTATGCAGAGAAAGAAGTAGTAGAGACCAAAGACGATGTGGAAGATGACTGTCTGCAGATCGCTTTGGAGGATGCAAAGGAGATTTCCACCAGAGCTTCCGTGGGAGACATTATCCACGTAGAAATCAAGTCCAAGGAGTTCGGACGTATCGCTACTCAGAATGCCAAGAACGTGATTCTTCAGAAGATCCGTGAGGAAGAGAGAAGCGTAATCTACAATCAGTATTTTGAAAAAGAGAAAGATGTAATGACCGGTGTGGTACAGCGTTACGTAGGACGCAACATCAGTATCAATCTGGGTAAGGCAGATGCCATGCTGAGCGAGAGCGAGCAGGTGAAGGGCGAAGTGTTCAGACCTACTGAACGTATCAAGGTATATGTTCTGGAAGTAAAGAACACACCTAAGGGACCTCGTATCAACGTAAGCCGCACACATCCGGAACTGGTAAAGAGACTGTTCGAAGAAGAAGTTACTGAAATCAGAGAAGGCGTGGTAGAGATCAAGAGCATTGCAAGAGAAGCCGGAAGCCGTACCAAGATTGCCGTATGGAGCAACAACCCCAACGTAGATGCAGTCGGCGCCTGCGTAGGTATGAACGGTGCCAGAGTCAATGCTATCGTGGAAGAACTTCGCGGTGAGAAGATCGATATCGTTACCTGGGATGAGAACCCCGGCAACCTGATCCAGAATGCGCTTTCACCGGCTAAGATCGTGGCAGTATTTGCAGATCCCGATGATAAGACCGCTAAGGTAGTCGTACCCGATTATCAGCTGTCTCTGGCTATCGGTAAAGAAGGTCAGAACGCAAGACTGGCAGCAAGACTTACAGGCTACAAGATTGATATCAAGTCAGAAACACAGGCTAAGGATGCTCCCGGATTCCGTTATGAAGACTATATCGATTATGATGAGGATTATGAGGAAGAGGAATACGAGGAAGGCAGTTTTGACGGAGAGGAATTGTAAGAATGGCTAAGAAGGTTCCTTTGAGACAGTGTGTAGGCTGCGGCGAGATGAAAGGCAAGAAAGAGATGCTGAGAGTCTTAAAGACCGTGGAAGGGCACATTTGTCTGGATGCAACAGGCAAGAAGAACGGAAGAGGCGCATATCTTTGTAAACAGGAAGAATGTTTATTAAAGGCCCGTAAGAACAAAGGCCTGGAGCGCTCTTTCAAAATGAGTATTCCGGATGAGGTGTACGATGACCTGGAGAAGGAGTTTACAGCCCTGAAGAAGGAGTTTGAAAAGTTTGAGGCAAAATAAAGTATTGTCAATGCTGGGACTTGCGGCAAGAGGGCGCAATGTAGTAAGCGGAGAATTGCAGACATTGGATGCAATAAAGGACGGTTCGGCCATGCTGGTTATCGTTGCAGAGGATGCATCGGAGAATACCAGAAAGCTGTTTACGGATAAATGCAGTTTCTATCAGGTTCCTATAAAGCTCTATGGCACCAGGGAAGAACTGGGGCGGGCCATTGGTAAGGACATAAGATCGTCACTGGCAGTTGTCAATGCCGGTTTGGCACAGAGCATTATCGGATATCTGGAAGCTTAAGAACGGACAGTAGAATGGAGGTAGTTAGCGTGGCGAAAGTCAAAGTACACGAACTGGCGAAAGATTTAAACAGAAACAGTAAGGATATAATTAATTTTTTACAGAAAAAGGGAGTAGAGGTGAAAGCAGCCCAAAGTTCCCTGGAGGATGATATAGTAACGATGGTGCGTAAAGAATTTTCTAATGAAAGTGAATCAGAAGTAAAAGTACAGAATGCTTCTCAGGAGAAGGCTGAGGCTCCAAAGGCAGCTGAAAATTCCAGAGAAGCAGGAGATGAGACTGCGAAGGAATCAGATGCTCCGAAGAAGAAAAAGAAGATTATTTTTGTAAGTAATCCGCAGAATTCCAATATTCCCGGACAGAGATCCCAGCAGGGTTCTTCCCGTCAGGGCGGCGGACAGAGAAATTACAGCTCCCAGAGCGGTTATAGCACACAGGGGGGCTATACCGGTTCCGGTAATTACAGTTCTCAGGGAAGCAAGCAGGCACAGGGCGGCCGCGGACAGGGCAGTAATGCAGCCCAGGGAAGCAATGCAGCAGGCACTCGTACTGCACAGGGCGGACAGAATAACAGAGGAAAGGTACAGCAGGCACCGGTACGTCCGATTAAGCCGCTGACACCTCCTTCTCCTACTCCCAGTGTGCAGATGGTGCCGCCTAAAGTACAGCAGCCCAAGGCTCGTCCCGTGGATGAGAAGCCTGCAGAGGAAACGGTAAAGGCAACTGTACAGACTGCAGCAGAAGCAGTGGAAATCAAGGCAGCAGCTCCTGCAGAAACAAAAGAAGTAATTGCAGCAGAAGCAAGACCTGCAGAGAAAGCAGCACAGGCAGTCGAAGCGAAAGCAGCAGAAAGCAAAGCTGCTGAAGCTAAAAATGCAGAAGCACAGGCCCAAAAGGTACAGGAAGACAAAGCAGCCCAGAACAGACAGGCTGAAAACAAGCCCGCAGAAAGCAAGGCTGTTGAGAATAAAGCTGTTGAAAACAAAGCTGCTGAACAGAGGAATACTGACAGACCGGAAAGAAATCAGGAGGGTCGTGCTCAGGATAACAGAAACAGAGAGAATCGCTTCCAGGATAACAGGAACCGTGACGGTCGCGGTCAGGAGAATCGCGGTCAGGACGGCCGCAGACAGGATGGCCGTGGTCAGGGCCGTTTCGACGGTCAGGGCGGTGAACGTTCTCAGGGCGGCAGATATCAGGGAAATGGCGAGAATCGCTTCCAGGATAACAGGAACCGTGACGGCCGTGGTCAGGAGAATCGCGGTCAGGACGGCCGCAGACAGGATGGCCGTTCTCAGGGTCGTTTCAATGGTATGAACAAAGGAGGCGCAGACAATGGCAGATCTTCCTACAACAAAGACGGTTCTCAGAGACCTTCCAGACCTGGCTTCGAGGGTGGCCAGGGTGAGCGCCGCGGTGGCGGCAGTAACCAGGGCGGTGGCCGTGGTTTTGGCGGTGATCGCCGCGATAGCAGAGGCAATGGAGGACAGGGAGATAGATTCCGCGATAAGTCAGCGTCTAAGGGATTTGCGGCAGAAGCTCCTGCAAAAGATATCGAGAAGAAGCGTGAAGAAGAAAAGAGACGCTTCAGTCAGGAAAAAGATAAGCGCAACCGCAAAGATCTGATGTACGAAGAGGAAGAAGTACAGAAGAACAAACCGGGCCGCTTCATCAAGCCTGAAAAGAAGAAAGAAGAAGTGGTAGAAGAGGTAATCAAGGTTATCACTCTGCCTGAAACCATCACCATTAAGGATCTGGCAGAAAAGATGAGAATGCAGCCCGCTGCTATCATCAAGAAGCTGTTCCTGCAGGGTAAGATCGTAACCGTGAACCAGGAGATTTCTTATGAAGATGCTGAGAATATCGCAATGGAATATGAAATCCTCTGTGAAAAAGAAGAAAAAGTAGACGTTATCGAAGAACTCCTGAAGGAGGACGAGGAATCCGAAGAGGATCTGGTAGAAAGACCTCCTGTAATCTGTGTAATGGGTCACGTTGACCACGGTAAGACATCCCTGCTGGATGCAATCCGTAAGACCAATGTAACGGATAAGGAAGCCGGCGGTATCACCCAGCATATCGGTGCTTATACCGTAAATGTAGGAAGCCGTAAGATCACCTTCCTGGATACACCCGGACATGAGGCTTTCACAGCTATGCGTATGCGTGGTGCCAACTCTACTGATATTGCGATCCTGGTAGTAGCAGCAGACGACGGTGTCATGCCTCAGACTGTTGAAGCAATCAATCATGCCAAGGCTGCCGGTATCGAAATCATCGTAGCTGTGAACAAGATTGATAAGCCTTCTGCCAATATCGAACGTGTAAAACAGGAACTGACCGAGTATGGACTGATCAGTGAGGACTGGGGCGGAAGCACCGTATTTGCACCGGTATCTGCCAAGACAGGAGAGGGTATCGAACAGCTGCTGGAAATGATCCTGCTGACTGCTGATATCATGGAACTGAAAGCTAATCCTAAGAGAAAGGCAAGAGGTCTCGTAATCGAAGCCCAGCTGGATAAGGGAAGAGGTCCCGTGGCTACTGTACTGATTCAGAAGGGTACACTGCATGTGGGCGACTTTGTATCTGCCGGTTCCTGCCATGGTAAGGTAAGAGCCATGATTGATGACAAGGGCAGAAGAGTGAAAGAAGCCGGTCCTTCCACACCTGTGGAGATCCTGGGTCTGTCAGATGTACCAAGTGCAGGTGAAGTCATCCTGGCACATGACAGTGATAAAACAGCCAAAACTTATGCCGAGACATATTTGGCTCAGAATAAGGAAAAAATGTTGGAAGAGACCAAGTCCAGAATGTCTCTGGATGATCTGTTCTCCCAGATTCAGGAAGGCAATCTGAAGGAGCTGAACCTGATCGTCAAGGCTGATGTTCAGGGTAGCGTAGAAGCTGTAAAGCAGTCTCTGATGAAGCTGTCCAATGAAGAAGTAGTAGTAAAATGTATCCATGGCGGTGTAGGTGCCATCAACGAATCCGATGTCATGCTGGCAATGGCTTCCAGCGCTATCATCATCGGCTTTAACGTTCGTCCTGATGCAACGGCGAAAGCGAACGCTGAAAGAGAAGGCGTAGATGTGCGTCTGTATAAGGTAATCTATCAGGCAATCGAGGATATCGAAGCTGCTATGAAGGGTATGTTAGACCCTGTATTTGAAGAAAAAGTAATCGGTCATGCCGAGGTTCGCCAGATCTTCAAGGCATCTGCTATCGGTAACATTGCAGGTTCTTACGTTCTGGACGGTACTTTCCAGAGAGGCTGTAAGGTACGTATCAGCCGTGAAGGTAAGCAGATTTACGAAGGCAGTCTGGCTTCCCTGAAGAGATTCAAGGATGATGTGAAAGAAGTTAAGGCAGGCTTCGAATGTGGTCTGGTATTTGACGGATTTGATCAGATGCAGGAACTGGATATCGTAGAAGCTTATATTATGGTAGAAGTTCCTCGATGAAAAGAAAATCTAAGGCACGGCAATAACGTGCCTTAGATTTACTAAGTTTCATCTAAAAAAGGAGTAATATGAGAAAAAACAGTGTAAAGAATACCCGTATCAACGGGGAAGTGCAGAAGGTTCTGGCAGAAGTGATCAGGGGTGAGATCAAGGATCCCAGGATCAGCCCGCTGACCAGCGTGGTAGCCGTGGAAGTGGCACCTGACTTAAAGAGCTGTAAGGCATGGATCAGCGTACTGGGGGGAGAAGAAGCCAGAGAGGCTACATTGCAGGGGCTTAAAAGTGCTGAGGGATTCATTCGGTCAAGACTGGCCAAAACCATTAATCTGCGTAACACACCAAACATTACTTTTGTAATGGACCAGTCTATTGAGTATGGCGTAAATATGTCCAGAAAGATTGATGAGGTAATGGGCAGTTCAAAGCAGGAAATGGATAGTGAAAAAGAGGATAGTGGGGAAGAAGCAAGCGACGAAGCGTAAATATCGCGCTTTGGCGAAATGACTGTGATACCGGGTTTTCACCCGGTATCACAGGAATATGGGACAGGAGCGTCTTACATATATATAAGGAGGAGACAACATGAATATTCTAAATGAGTGTAAGGATGCCAGCACAATTGGGATTGGCGGACACATTCGTCCGGATGGAGATTGTGTTGGCTCATGTCTGGCATTGTACCAGTATTTGAAGAAATGTATGCCGAATGCATATATAAAGGTTTTTTTGGAAAAACCTGCTGAAATTTTCAGTGAAATTAAAGGGTTTGAGGAAATTGACAGTGAGTGCGCAGAGGATACCGCATTTGATGTGTTCTTCTGCCTGGATTGTGCGCAGGAGAGACTGGGAAGCAGTTCCAAATACTTTGAGGATGCAGTAAAAACCATCAATATCGATCATCACATCAGTAATCTGGGCTGTGGAACGGTGAACTATGTGAAGCCCGATGCAAGTTCCACCAGTGAACTGATTTATGATTTGATTGATAAGGAACAGCTGGACTGCGAACTGGCGAAAGCCATTTACATTGGCATCATTCATGATACCGGCGTGTTCCAGTATTCCAATACTGCTCCGGAGACTTTGGAAAAGGCTGCGAAGTTGATTGCTTTCGGATTTAACTTCCCGAAACTGATCGAAGAGACTTTTTATCAGAAGACTTACAAACAGACGCAGATCATGGGAAGAGCATTGATCGAGAGCATGCGTTTCCTGGGAGGCCGTGGTATCGTCAGCTGCATGACCCGTCAGATGATGGATTTCTACGGTGCAGAACCTTCTGATCTGGAAGGAATTGTCAATCAGCTGCGTAATATTAAGGACGTAGACTGCGCTATCTTCATGTATCAGACAGATGTTCTGGAATACAAAGTAAGCCTGCGTTCTAATGAGAAGGTAGATGTCTCCAAAGTAGCTGCTTACTTTGGCGGCGGCGGTCATATGCGTGCAGCAGGCTGCACCATGAAGGGAACCTTCCATGACTGTGTCAACAACCTGTCACTGCACATTGAGAAGCAATTGAAGGAGCAGGAATGTTAAACGGAATCATTAATGTATATAAGGAACCGGGTTTCACCTCCCATGATGTGGTGGCTGTGATGCGGGGAATCTGCGGACAGAAGAAGGTAGGTCATACCGGAACACTGGATCCGGAGGCAATCGGCGTCCTTCCGGTGTGTCTGGGAAGCGGTACTAAGCTTTGTGACATGCTGGCTGACAGAGATAAGGAATATGAAGCTTGCCTGCTTCTCGGAGTGGCTACGGATACTCAGGATACCACAGGACAGATTCTGGAAGAGAAAGAAGTGAACTGTACCGAAGAAGAGGTGCGGGAAGCAGTCTTAAGCTTCCAGGGAGAATATATGCAGGTGCCGCCCATGTACTCCGCACTTAAGGTAAACGGCAAGAAGCTTTATGAACTTGCCAGAGCCGGTAAAGAGGTGGAACGGCAGGCAAGGCCCGTTGTCATTCACGAGATTGAGATCCTTGAAATGGAGCTTCCCAGAGTGATGATTCGGGTGGCCTGTTCCAAAGGTACTTACATTAGGACACTTTGTGATGACATCGGCAGGAGATTAGGGTGCGGCGGTGCCATGGAGCGGCTGAAAAGGACCAGGGTTGGTGAGTTTTCCATAGACCGTGCACTGACGCTACGGGATCTGCAGGTGATCAGTCAAAAAGGTGAGCTGGAGAAAATAGTCTGCAGCGTAGATCAATGTTTTGCCGCGCATCCCGCTCTTCATGTAACCGGAGAGTATCAGAAGCTGATCGACAACGGCAACTCATTTTATCCTGACCAGACAGTGGAAAAGAAACGATATAAAGAAGGTCAATGGGTAAGAGTGTACAATGAGGA
>JBGVLR010000238.1:0-4335 GCA_045124375.1 Acetatifactor sp. | reverse complement strand
ATGCAATTGCCAAGGTATTGGACGTATCTCCGGCGAATTTGATTGGATACCAGAAGCCGGACATTCAACTGAACAGCCTGTCCGATGTTATCTCCGTTCTGTATCAGTTGAATAAAAAGGCTGGCCTGCGTTTCGAGGTAGAAGTGAAGCGTCCTCCACATTATGATGAGTGGACTTGTTCTTTGAAGTTCGATGGGCATAACCCATCAGCAAAGCAGAATCAAGATCTGTGCCTGATTTTGGAGAATTTCAAGAATGAGCGCAGAAAGCTGGAAACCTATTGGACAGACCAAGCAGCCTTTGATCTGTGGATCGAAAAGGAACTGGCTTATTATGCGGACACCAAGCTGGAGGATAGGGAAGTAGAGGTCTTGACTCCGATGGAACGCATTCAACGCCGTAATGAATTGGATCGCCAGATGCTGGAAGAAATGAAAAAGGCCGCCGAGGAAAACGGCAGCCAAGAATAACAGGGATACAGATACATACCCTTATCAAAATATGAAAGCACTGGGAGAAAGGAAGTTTGATATTATTTGAAGTTACCCAACGGATATGGGACTGTAAAGAAAATGTCCGGAAAACGAAGAAGACCCTATGTGGTAAAGAAAACTGTCGGATGGCACTATGATGAAGTCAAAGACAAAATGATTCAGGAGCAGATGACCATTGGCTATGCGGCTACAAGGGCTGAGGGCTTACAGATGCTTGCGGAATACAATAATAATCCCTTCGACTTGAAAGCGTCCAAGGTCACATTCCAAGAGGTGTACGAGCGTTGGTCAAAGGAGAAGTTTCCAACTATATCTCATTCCAATGTAAAAGGCTATGAAGCGTCCTATAAAGTGTGCGAACCCCTTTATAACAAGGTTTTTCGGGATATGAAATTGATAGATCTGCAAACTGTTGTAGATACCTGCGGTAAGAACTATCCCACTTTGAAGAAGCTGAAAAGCCTGTTCAGTCAGCTATATGAGTATGCCTTGAAGAATGACATCTGCAACAAGGATTATGCTGAATTTGTGGACATTGCAAAGTTCAAGGACAAGAATCCTGATAAACGGGACAGAAACAAATTCACAAAGAAGGAAGTTGAAAGACTGTGGCATCTTTCGGATGATCCGTATTACCAGATCGTACTGATGCTCATTTACAATGGTTGTAGAATCTCTGAGTTTCTGGATTTGAAAAAGGAAAATGTACATCTGGATGAACAATACTTCGATGTTGTTGCCAGTAAGACAGAGAATGGCTTGAGAAAAGTTCCGATTGCGGACAAACTGCTCCCATTTTACAAAGCATGGTACGAAGGATCGAAATGTGAATATCTGCTGCACACCCCAGACCACAGGCACTTCGACTATCGGAATTACCTCGACAGCTACTTTACACCGCTCATGGAACAGCTTGGGTATGAGCACAAGCCCCATGATACGAGACATACCTGTATTTCGATGCTGACGGAAGCGCATGTAGATCAAACCATGATAAAGAAAATCGTCGGCCATTCAGGTGCCATGACCCTCACTGAAAGAGTGTATACACACCTGGACATTGAAACACTGGTGGAGGCAATCAACCAAATCACATAAAAGAAATGCAATGAAAACCGTAAAGAAAAAGCAGGAGATGTTCTCCTTGCGGATACATCTCCTGCTTCATCAGGCACTTGATTCAGTTGTGAACTTTGTTCCTTACCTGCGTCCTACTTGCACCTTTCGGAGCCAGTTTCAGCACATTTCAGGAACTCTCACAGCTTCAATTCGTTGCGCATTCCAGCATAACAACGTCCAAAGACGCTGTAAAACGCTGTGAAAAGTATCTCTTGGATAACTTCGATTAGCGCTTGGAGAACTGGGGAGCGCGACGTGCGGCCTTCAGACCGTACTGCGCTCGTTTTTGAGCCGTTTTTCCTTGGTATTTCGGGCTTTTCCGGACTTTTCGCTGTTCAGTTATCCTATGTGGTAACCACGGAAAATGGCTGTTTTTCAATCAGCAGCGTTCTGATGAAAAGCACCGTTTACTACACTGAACAACTCCTCTGGCTTATTATACTTGACCTTAGCATAGATGTCCATAGTTGTTTTGCTGTTTTCATGTCCTGCAAGATACTGAACCGTCTTGGGATCAACTCCGGCATAAAGCAGGTTCGTGATGTATGTGTGCCGGAGCTGGTGTGGGGTCACATCAAAATCCAGCGTATATTTGATTTTGGGTTGATTCCTCTGTGTCATGCCCAGCGTTGGTGTAACCGTGTACTTGATGCTCTGCCCATTCACATACTTATAGTAGTTGCGCGGCTTGGTAGACCGAACAACTACATACTGCCATACCCTTTGAAATTGCGATGCAGCTAACGGCTGTCCTTCGCTATCCGAAATCACATAGTCCGACTTTGATGCTGTTTTGGCTTCACGCAGGCAGTCCACCAAGCACTTGGGAATCGGAATATCCCTTTTAGCCGCCTTGGTCTTTAGAACAGTGGAAATCACGGGTCTGTTATGTTCCGTGCGCCATGCTCGCCTTACCGAGATATAGGGAGTAGACTCGTCCAGGAATACACAGTCCCATTGCAGCGCAAGGATTTCTTCCCGGCGCAGACCGGAATATAACCCAAGCATAATGAACAAGTAGGGAGGAAGCTCCCTGACCGTATCCAGAAGCACTTCTACCTGCTGATCTGTCAATGCCTCCCTCTTTTTCGCTGGCTTTCCGCCCTTTCCCGATATTCCTACACAGGGGTTATGCTCAAGTATCTGGCTGCGCTCTGCCGAGTAGAAAATACACTTGAGAAGCATATTTACTGTGCTGTATAACCCCTCCGATTTTTTTGACAGCGGTACAAGCGCCAGCCGAATATCATCTGCGGTCACTTCTTCCATATACATCTCACCCAAAGGCTTAATGATATAGTTCTTCATGTCAGCAGTATATCCTCTCAATGTAGAAGCAGATACCTTTGCCGACTGCATCAGCAGCCACTTCTGACAATACTCGGCCACTGTCGGATGCTGCCGACGAAAGATGATCTCCTCCACCTGTCGCCGCGCTTCTAATTGCTTCTCATATAATTCTTCGCAAGTAGCAGCATACAAACTCACCTGCTTGCCATCTGCGTCCATGATCCGGGTTCTGTAATACTGGATTCCTTTTTGCATAATGGTTCCGTACTGCGGAACCTCTGTTTTCATTTTCGCCATCTTTGACCTTCCTTTCCTGATAACGTGCAGTTTCCGTATCTACACTCTCTTTTTATCAGAAAGTACAGACTTAATCAAAGATACGGCCTATGTAAAGCAAAGAGCGAGACATCCTTGCCTCGCTCCTGCTTCGTTTTCGCGTTTGTTATTTTATGCTCACACTGAATCCCATTGCGAAAATGCGTTACCCATCGTTCTGACCAGCTCATCCGGCCTGTTGTATTTGACCTTTGCGTAAATGTCCATGGTAATTTTGCTGCTTTCATGGCCTGCCAGGTATTGCACCGTTTTGGGGTCTACCGACGAATGAATCAGATTCGTGATGTAGGTGTGTCGCAACTGATGCGGTGTTACTTCAAAGTCCAGGCTGTAAACAACATTACCGTTATGCGCCGCCTTTTCTCCAAGAACAGGTGTGACCGTATGCTTTACCCGCTTTCCATCCTCATATCGGTAGTAGGACCGTTCCTTGACTGTTCTGGTGACAACATACTGCCACAGCCGCTTAAACTGCGTATAGGACAGCGGATCGCCGTCCCGGTTCGGCACCACATACTCCGAAGTCGAATTTTCCTTTGTCTCTTTCAGGCACTCAGCCAAACAGGTCGGCAGTGGAATATTTCGCTCGGCAGCCTTCGTTTTTAATTCTTCCAGAATCACCGGCCTGTTGTTTTCTGTATGCCATGCTCTCCGCACTGTTAAATAAGGAAAGTTTCCATCAAGATAGACCGAATCCCATTTCAGGGCGAGGATTTCTTCCCGCCGCAAGCCTGCGTACAATCCAAGCATCACAAACACATAGGTTGGCAGTCCTTCCACCGCATCCAATAAGCGCTCGACCTGCTCGTCTGTCAGCGCCGCTTTATCTTTCTGCGGAACGCCGCCACCCTTTGTCGTTAGATAGATCGTCGGGTTATTATCTATAATCCGGCTTTCCTTTGCTGCACGGAAAATAGATTTATACAGGATCACGACCGACTTATATACCGATGCAGATTTTTTTGAAACAGAGACAAGTGCAAGCTGAATATCATCCAGGCTGACCTCTCCCATCCGCTTATCACCTAATTCCGCAATGATATGACGCCGTACCTTTGAGGTATAGTCCGTCAAAGTCGTGGTACGAACATGAACA
>JBGVLR010000237.1:0-1773 GCA_045124375.1 Acetatifactor sp. | reverse complement strand
TAGGTAATTGCGAAACAAGTTCGCAATTCTGATCCCAAACAGGGAAGAAATCCAGCAGAGCTGGATTTCTGAGATGAAAATTGAATATCGGCACAGGAAAAACCATACTCCAATGAAAATGGGCGCACTGATAGCAGGAATAGGTATTTTTCCCGTCTTAACTTAGTGGTAAGACCTATGCAATCAAAGGTTTCAGGCTTCGAATGTATTGATGCTGGTGGATCTTGTCTGCGACGATCACAGTGATCAGCTGCGTGATCCCGGCAAGGAGCAGATCCGCGTGCAGAGTTTTTTCATTCTGTGTTTTCTGCCCTGCAATACAATAGCTGCCTTTGAATTGGTTGATGGATTTTTCGACGGTCACCCGGACCTTATAGGTGTTATCCCATTCCTCCGTTCCACGCAGGACACCGGGATATGCCCGAAGATTCTTTTCCGGGTAGATGTAGAACATCCGCCCACAGGAAGATGCCGTGCAGGGGTCTTTGCAGTAGCAGACACGGTGAGCTTTCCGGACTGTTTTATCATACTCCCATTTCATCCTGGGACAGACAAATTTCATGGTCGGAAGCCCGCAGCGCAGATGGGATTTACTGCCTTCCCGCTTCATCGGAAGAGAAGGGTCCCTCGGACAGCAGGGGATTCCGTCTTCATTGAGCGGGCAGTCAGAGTCTTCCAGAGAGAGCCTTCCGTTCAGTGGGATAAAGGCTTTTTCAAAGTGAAGTTCCTGAAACAGGTCATGATAGATCTGGATCGTATCGAAAGCAGCATCGCCCAGGAAGGTTTTGGGATTGATCAAAGGATGCTTTCGGAAAAAGTCCTTCAGGACGGGGATCAGAGCTTTGGAATCTGCAAGCGATTTGTCTTCATCCGGGGAATCGGATTTCTTTTCCACGACGATATCCGGATGCGCAAGCAGAAAATCCTTATTGTAGAAAGTGATATCCCGGACGATGCCAAGCCCGTTGGTCACGATCCCGAATTTAAAGGCGTAGCAGAAATGTCCATTGATGTACATCTGCTGGATAGCCGGATTCGCGGCAGCGTGAGGCGGCATGGAAGCATAAGCGGCTTTGTATGGATCATAGGAATCCTCTAATTGATGTGTCTTTTTAAACGCTTTCAGCTGCCGGATGATCGTATTGGCGTACTTCGGATTGTTCTCAGTCACATAAGCTTCAATACCGGATGTGTCAAAAACAGTCATGGAGGCAAGGGAGCTGTCAATGTGTTGGCAGATCGGTTCCGTAAGGTCTACAAGACGGTCAAACGTGACCTGGAGATCCGGAAGGAAATCCTGTTTGAACCGAGTAAATTTGGAAGCGTCGGGAACGACATCAAAGCCACAAAAATCCCGCAATTCCTGTGAGTATTTCAAGAAGATAATGAGAAGAGAAATGGTTGGGATCGAGAAGATATGCTTTAACAGAAGAGCCTTGAGCATTGGATAAAGATGATGCTTACGCGGCCTGCCGGTTAGAGCATGGAAATGCGAGATAAAAGAAGCAGGAACAATTTCATCAAGGTTGATGGTATCTTCGAGTAACTGAAGAAACTGATATTTATCATTTTCAAATTTATTTTGGCAATCAGTAAAAATATCTGCCAAAGAGAGCTGCTTATGTGTTATCATATAGGTACATCTCCTTATTGGTGGATTGGTCGATAGTTTCTGAACAACTCTATTTTACCATAAACCAGTGAGGAGATGTTTCATTTTGTAACAAAAAGAATCCTGTATTTATGCGGGTTCTGGTGTTTCGCAAACATCTA
>JBGVLR010000236.1:0-41664 GCA_045124375.1 Acetatifactor sp. | reverse complement strand
TTCAGAATATGCTTGATATGGTATATCTTGTATGCTCAGATATACGCATTCCACTTCCTAACAGAAAGTTAAATGTCGCTTAATCCGGGAAAACACTGGGGTTGGTGGTGTTTTTAACCCACCATTACCCTAGAAGAGCCTTCTATGACCTATCCACAGCCTATCAGTCCATGCACGTCAACTATTGAAACCGCCGTGTACCGAACGGTATGCACGGTGGTGTGAGAGGACGGCGGTTAGTCACCGCCTCCTACTCGTTATTATAAATCCGTCAAAAACATCTGTGCGATACTACTTAAACCAAATCTATCAGCCACATTTTCTATTCCTAATTTGATTTCATCTCTGCTAAAGTCATTTTCTTCTAAAAAATCATCTGCTTTATCATTCAAGTATGAATAAAATAATAATGCGACTTCTAAACTATTTATATCTGTAGCACTGATTAAATCATATAATTTGTTTTCTGCTTCATTGATTTTCCCAGCGTCAACCATGTCTAACAAATTTTCTAAGGTTTCCCTTTCTTCTTTGTTTTCCAACAGTTCTGTTGTTGGGGACTCCGTATCAATGTTGAACAATAGTTTCAAAATAGCTCGCACCATTTCTTTAATGAGCCTCATTACATAATCTTGCTCAAACATAGGTTTTCTCCTTTCTGCCTTTTATTTACAGAAAAGATTTAATTATCCATGCGAACCTTTAAAGTAACTATAGTATCTCCTCGTGGAAGTTTAACCAAATTAGCACAAAAACTAATGTATACAACTGATATCAAAATTTCAAACCACATATTGAATATGTTTATTCCTTTTGCAGTTTGAACTTTTTCAATCTCTTTGGCTTTGAGGTTGGAAATCTCCTGAGCTTTATCTTCAACCACTACAGATGTGATTACTTCTCCAAATAAGCCATGAGCATTTATTATTCCACAGGGGAGTATTGCAATAGATACGGACAATGAAAAAAGCACAAAGAATAATCGGAGTATCCAATACTTCTTCCTGTCCATAATATATCCTTTACTTAATTAATTGTTATCAAGTTTTGTTTATTTTACCATGCTAAAGCGTGGTTGAAAATATACTTTATAAAATCTTAATTAAAAATCTGATATTATATACCGAAATGCAGAAAAGAAACAGCTTTTTTCATTAATGCCGGATGAGCTTTGATGTTCATCCGGCTTTCTATTTCCCAAAATCAAAAATTTTTCAGTTTTGAAAAATGGATTTTGGCGCAAAAATTATATAAGATTTGCGCCAAAACAATCAATATTTGAATGTATGTTGTTGCTCTTGACAAAATTAATTTCATAGATTATAATTGTTTCACCAAAACGGTGAAAGGGCAAATTTCAATGAAACTAAGTTTAACAGAAAACCAATATCTTCAATTGGCAAAAGAACAGTTCTGTCAAATTATGAAAACTGTTCCCTTCGTATCTGATATAGAAATCATTAATACTGGATTGCAACGTGGTTTTGGAGATTTTCATGCAATTGTGCATTACAGTGATAATAATGAAACACAACGCTTTTGCATAGAGGTTAAGACCAATGGAGAGAAACGTTTTGTTAATATGTTTATGATGATGGCCTCTCAGCATAATGATGATTCTTGTTACGTGTTTATGGCACCATATATTTCAGAGGCATCTGCGGAAAGCATATATAAAAATAAGTTGAGTTATATTGATTTGTCCGGTAATTGTTATATTCTTTCAAAACGTATTATCATTCATTTTCAAGGAAATGAAAATAAGTATATTGAAAGAAGAGAAAAGAAAAATTATTTTTCAAAAAGTTCCGGAACGGCTTCGACCATAATGCGTACAGTATTGGATAAACCGTTTGCAAGCTGGCAAGTAAAAATGTTATCTGAACAAACCGGAAAATCTATTGGAATGGTGTCGAATGTAAAATCTTTTTTAAAAGATCGCGCTTGGCTGGAAGAATCAATGCGTGGTGAATTTAGGTTAACTAATATCAGAGAAATGCTATATACTTGGGCAAAAGATTATCACAAAAAAGATAGTCGGACATTTGAGTATTATTCTCTGGATTCTATTGCCGAGCTAGAGAGAGAAATTTCTAACTGGAGTTTGAAGCATGACAAGAGTGCCTTGTTAGGCGGTTTTTCTGCTGCGGCCAGGTATGCACCGACTGTTCGATATAAAAAACTTGAAGTATATGTTGAACAGCAGGCTTTTAATGAGTTTGTATTAGATATGGACTTGCAGCCTGTTAGTTCTGGTGGCAATGTTGTGATTACGATTCCTCATGACGAAACTCCATATATGTTTTATCGTGAGATAAACGGTTCGCTTGTAACATCACCGGTTCAAACTGTTCTTGATTTGTTGGGTAATGCGGGACGTGGAGAAGAAGCTGCAGACGCTATTATTGCAAAAGAATTTAAGGAGTGATTACGTTGATTAAAGACGAAGATTTGAAACAAGCAGTTGATTATTCAGAAGGTCAGAAAACAGCAGCATATATGGTGTTGGGCGAAATTGTAAATCTGCTTAACGAGTTCGCTGATAATATAAGAATTATTGGTGGCTGGGTTCCGGCATTATTATATCCAGATAGCGACCATATTGGGTCTATAGATGTCGATGTACTTTTGAATCAATTGGAAATTAAAAAAGCAGAAAGTTATATGACCATTAAGCGTTTGCTTGTGCAGAACGGATATGTAAAACATCCAGAAAAGTATTTTACATTTGTAAAGACCGTTGTTGTACAAGGAGTATCATATGATGTTGATGTCGATTTCCTTTCGGGGAAATATGGTGGTGATGGCGGAAATGTTAGCAAGCACATTGACGGTATTAAGGCACTGCCTGCTACTGGTGGTAATTTTGCGTTTGAGTTTCCCCCTACTGATGTTAAAATTGAATACATGCGTCCAGATGGTGCATTGGATAGCGGGCATGTTAATGTTATATCGATTGTTCCTTATTTGGTTATGAAAGCTATGGCTCTTGGTCGCGGCAAACCCAAAGATGCTTACGATATTTATTGTACAATTGATAACTATCCTGGCGGGGTAAAAACCTTGGCTGCAGAATTCATTCCGTACATAGATAAAGAACTTGTGCAGAAAATGAAGGAAAAACTTCAGGATAAGTTCGCATCGATTGATCATGCAGGACCTGCGGATATAGTTTCTTTCCTTGGCACAACAGACGAGGATGAAATTGCACGTGTTAAGCAGGATGCATATCAAAAGGTACATTTTCTTGTGAATAAATTGGAACTTTAAAATTCAAAGGAGTTTATTTATGAAATTAGCTCCTGTCCAGAGGAAATAAAAAGTGGTCTGATAGAATTGCAGATTGTTTTTTGTCTCAAGGTAAACAATGGAATAGGCATCGCTTCGGCGGTGCCTTTGCCTATTGATAAGGCTGGATGTGCCTACAAAACGCCTATAAATCGCCTACAAAATGCCGATGACATAGAAAAACGAGAGTTGTATAATATCCATTATGAAAAATTATAATAAAATTTTCAAAAGCGACTATATTTCCGAATTTCAAAGTGTTTTTTCCTTATGAAAGGACAAAATAAGTTTATGGATCGGTTAATGTATTTATGGCATTTTTTATCTGATAAGGAAATCGGCAAATTATATGATATACTGGAATACGAAGTCAAAAAACGTCGCCGAGATTTTGACATAAATCCTATCACATCGACTTTTGACCGCATTTCTCGTGAGACTTATGGCCGGGAAGACTGGCTCGAAGAAGAAATGAAAACTGTGCTTCCTTTTGAGTATAATAATGGAAATTTTCCACATACTAACTCCACACCATTAAATAGTGAAAAGGAGTTAATATATATGAAAGCTACAGGAATTGTTAGGCGGATAGATGATCTTGGCCGCATCGTAATCCCCAAAGAAATCCGCCGCACCCTTCGCATCCGGGAAAGTGACCCTCTGGAAATCTTTACCGACAGGGAAGGCGAAATTATCCTGAAAAAATACTCACCCATCGGTGAGATGACCACCTTTGCCAAACAGTATGCAGAGAGCCTGGCTCAGGTGTCCGGACACGCAGCTTTAATTGCGGATCGTGACCAGTTCATTGCGATTTCCGGTGGATATAAGACTTTGTTGGGAAAAGGAATCAGCAAGCAGCTGGAAGAGAAAATCGGTAACCGGGAAATCATCCTTGCATCCAGAGGTGACCGCAGCTTTATCACAGTCAGTGAGGAGCAGACCGAGGAATACCAGCATCAGGCAATCGCCCCCATTATCTGTGAAGGAGATGTGATCGGAGCAGTGGTATTGCTGGAAAGTGACAATAAGAGCCGGATGGGAGAAGTGGAACAGAAGCTGATTCTTTCTGCCGCAGGCTTTTTGGGCAGGCAGATGGAACAGTAGCATAAAAATAACCGGAGGTGGCTGCTATGAAAAAGGACAGCCGCTGCCGGTTATTTTAATAAGTCAAATTTTTAATAAGCCTATTAGAAAGCTATTTTTTATCCAGCTTAGCAAAGAATTTAAAAGTCATAGGCCAGACACCACCCGCAAATGCAGTCATCAGGAAATATCTGATTCCATCGGCAATATAATTGCCGCCGCACAGGCTGTAAAGCGGTGCCTTCAGTCCGGATTTGATCGCCAGCAGGGGAAGCAGACCGATCACAAGCTTTAATAACTGAACCCACCAGCTTCCTTTGGTATCAAAATGGATATAACGTTCATCGATTTCATAGGCCAGCCAGAGCCCCAAGACACAGCCCAGAATCTTATAGGCATTCTTCACACCGCTGGCATAATTATCTACATCAATGTCTGCCGGGAAAGGGTAAACAAGTACGAATAAAAGGAAGAGGCCGGATAACAGTGTCATGACACCAAAATAGATGCGCATGTGTTTCGGCTCCTTCAGTGCCCATTCTACGGCCGGTTGCAGAACGATGATTAAAACTGTCGCAATGAGGAAGGAAACGCCTACATCCAATGGAGTGTGCACCCCTAAGTACATACGTGAAAGAGGAACCAGCAGGCAGACTGCAATACATAGGACACGCACGAAAGTTTTCTTGCTGATTCGGGCAATGCTTCCGAAGACGCCTACCGCACTTTGGGTATGGCCGCTGGGAAAGGAGTATCCGGTAGCCTCTGCCCGGGCACTTTCTACAATAGTAAAATCAGGATCTTTTACCCATGGACGGGGAATCCGGAAGGAAAGCTTCAGAAACTGATTGATAACAGTGCCCAGAAATCCCACCGAAAGGATATAATATCCTTTTTTCTTATTAATACACCAGAAAATCAATAGCCCTGCAATGATAAAAAGTGTCTCTTCTCCCAAATGAGTTATGATGGAGAAAAAAGTATCTCCAACCGGTGTACGGAGATTTTCTAAAAATCTAAGAAATTCCATAATAAATCCTCTTTTCTGAAAAATAATATGTTACTAAAGTTCCCGCCCGGTAAATACTGCAACCGACCGAGGCTTCATAATAAAAGCCCCATCAATTCGTACTTCTTTTCCTTCCGGATAACAGTATTGTCCGGTGCTGTCACCGTTTGTGTTGACACTGAGGTACCAGAAAGCTCTCTTATACAGGTTAGGAAGTGTTATAGTTACTTCCTCCCAATGGGTATTTACGGCTACATATACCAGGTCATCTCTTCCTTTTTCCGGATCATAACCTGCGAAGCTGACGCCAAGGAATCTGGTGTTTTCCGGCAGATTCGTTATAGCGGCATCTGCAGCATGAGTATGTAGCGGTTCCATGCCACAGTCTGCGTCAGGCAGCTTGCGGCGAATGACGGGATGATTGTGGCGATAGGCAATCATAAATTTGAAAAATTCAAATAATTCCCGGTTCTTCTTCAGCAGATCCCAGTCCAGCCAGGATAGTTCATTGTCCTGGCAATAGCAGTTGTTATTGCCACATTGTGTATTACCGAATTCATCTCCTGCAAGGAACATGGGAGTTCCCCGGCTGCACATAAGGACCGCGCAGGCATTGCGGATCATCCGATAGCGCAGATTTAAGACCTCCTGATCATTGGTTTCTCCTTCTGCTCCGCAGTTCCAGCTTCTGTTATCATTAGCGCCATCAGTATTATTCCAGCCGTTGGCTTCATTATGTTTATCATTGTAGGAATACAGGTCGTATAAGGTAAAGCCATCGTGGCAGGTCAGGAAATTCACACAGGAATTGTAGCCGGCATAATTATTGTTATTATCCGCAAAGAAGCCGCCATACAGATCACCGGAACCGGCAACGCTCCATGCGGCATTCCAGGATTCCCAGTTTTCTCCTTTTAAAAAGCCTCTTATACAGTCGCGGTATCTTCCGTTCCACTCCGCCCATCGCTTGCTGGCGGGAAAGGTACCTACCTGGTACAGACCGCCTGCGTCCCAGGCTTCTGCGATCAGCTTTACATTGCTGAGAAGAGGATCATAGGCCAGGGATTTCAGCAAAGGCGGGTTGTTCATGGGAGAACCGTCTACATTGCGTCCCAGGATACTTGCCAGGTCAAAACGAAAACCGTCCACGCGATAATTTACCGTCCAGTGACGCAGACATTCCAGAATCATCTGGCGGACTATGGGGTGATTACAGTTCAGGGTGTTGCCGCAGCCGCTGAAATTGTAATAATGACCATCCGGAGTCAGCATATAATAAATCTGATTATCCAGACCCTTAAAAGAAAAGGTACGGCCATATTCGTTGCCTTCTGCCGTATGGTTGAACACTACATCCAGTATGACTTCAATGCCGTTATTATGCAGTTCACGAATAAGTTCTTTTAACTCAGTACCTTCCTGATTGTGCTCTGTTGAGGAAGTATAGCTGGTATTGGGAGCAAAGAACCCTACGGTATTATAGCCCCAGTACTCCAACAGCTTTTGACCATTTACTTCTCTGGAATCCACCGTTTCATCAAATTCGAAGATGGGCATCAGCTCTACTGCGTTGATTCCCAGCTCTTTCAGATAAGGAATCTTTTCCCGGAGTCCCGCGAAGGTGCCTGGGTGAGCTACACCCGAGGAACTATGCCTGGTAAAACCCCTGACATGCAGTTCATAGATAACAAGGTCGCTCAGCTGACGTTTTGACTGCGGCATATCGCCCCAATCAAAGGTATCCTTAACGACTCTGGCGTGATAACTGCCTATTTTCTCTTCCCCCCAGATGCGCTGCCCGGCCACTGCTTTGGCATAAGGGTCTAACAGTACTGCCTTCTTATTGAAAATAAGACCGTTCTTAGGAGCATAAGGTCCATCTACACGATATGCATATTCAAAGTCTTCAATTTCCAGACCGAATACGATCATGGAATAGACATCTCCGATCTTATATTCTTCCGGAAAGGGAAGCACCGCATAGGGCTTTTCTTCTCCTCTGTGGAATAGCAGCAGTTCACAGGAAGTGCCGCAGTGAGTATGAATGGTGAAATTCACACCGACGGGGAGCGCAAAAGCTCCGGGCTTGTCAAACATTCCGGGACGTACCGGATAGCCGGCAATTTTTCCCATGGGCTGTACGGATACCGGACCGTTGGAGGTGAATTTCTGGTAGTATAAGGATTTCAAGAGTAGTCCACCTGTCTTTCGTAGTAATATTAGCCTGAAGTTCCGGTGCTTGCGGCAAGGGAACGGGCTGCTCATAATCGCTTTTGAAATAAGTATAACGTATCGTGGGAAAGTCGTAAAGGAGTTTTTGAATTTCTCAGCAGCTTCTTGACTACACATCTTCTTTGTGCCACAATAGATAAAACAAGCTAAGGAGAAGATCCATCATGAAGATAAGAAGAGCAAAAGAATGTGATATGGACGGCATCAACAGCCTGCTGTGTCAGGTACTTACAGTACATCATAATGGAAGGCCTGACCTGTTCAAGGCCAATGCCAAGAAGTATACCGATGAAGAATTGAAGACTATCCTTAAGGATGATTCCAGACCGATTTTTGTCGGTGTAGATGAAGAAGAGAACGTAATGGGATATGCTTTCTGCGTATATCAGCAGCATATCGGGAATAATATACTGACGGATGTGAAATCTCTGTACATAGATGATCTGTGCGTAGATGAACAGATCAGAGGGCAGCATGTGGGCAGGCAGCTGTACGAGTATGTGCTGGATTATGCAAAACAGACCGGCTGCTATAACGTCACCCTGAATGTCTGGGCATGCAATGAAAGTGCCAGAAAGTTTTACGAAAAATGCGGACTTGTGCCACAGAAGATTGGGATGGAAAAGATTCTTATGTAAAGGTGGGCTTTATGAAATTTGAGGAAATCATTTATTATGAAAGGCGAGAAGCAACCTTGTGTGCTAAGAGGGAATTTATCCTGGAATTATTGCAGGAATATGGTCCCGTTCCTGATACGATAAAGGAACGTCTGGAACATGAGACTAAGGAAGCGGTACTGGATAAATTGCATAAGCTAGCCATCAAAGCAGGTAGTATGGAAGAGTTTTCTAATAAGATGAATAATATGATCTAAGTGAAATCTACTGGGTTATGCAGCTGATTCTAAATAATGTACATAGGTTTATTGTGGAGCCAGAGGAGCAAATGAAGTAAAATTCATCCTCTCTCCCTCTTGACAACCGCATAAAAACCGCGTAAAATTGGGACAACAAATCATATTTAAAAGCGATGACGAAGACAGTAACCGTTTTTCAAACGTTCAGCGAGCCGGTGTTGGTGTGAGACCGGTACCAGTAGGAAAGCGAGTGAAGATCCCTTCTGAGCTGCCCGGACCAAAGGCAAACGAGTAGTCCCTGCCGGTTTTCCGCCGTTAAAGGAAACCATATCGCTCTGTTTTAGGAGCCGTATGTCGTAACAGGTGGTTAAGCGAGCACAAGCCTCGTCCTTTTACAGGACGGGGCTTTTTTTGCACGATAGGCAGCACAGGGTATTTTTAAAGAGCGAGAACGTGGAGCGTTTCGAGTCTGCCGTCCGCAACAGCCGGATGTTTAAAGAAAGGAGTACAAAATGTACCAGAAAGTACCGACTAACCTCAATTTTGTTGAGAGAGAGAAAAATGTTGAAAAGTTTTGGAGAGAAAATGATATTTTCCGTAAGAGTATGGAGAATCGTAAGGAAGGAGAAACCTACACTTTCTACGATGGACCGCCTACTGCAAACGGTAAGCCCCACATCGGACATGTGGAGACACGTACCATTAAGGATATGATCCCCAGATATCGTACCATGAAGGGATATATGGTACCCAGAAAGGCCGGATGGGATACCCACGGTCTGCCGGTGGAACTGGAAGTAGAGAAGCTTCTGGGTCTGGACGGCAAGGAGCAGATTGAACAGTATGGTCTTGCACCGTTCATTGACAAATGTAAGGAAAGCGTATGGAAATACAAGGGCATGTGGGAGGATTTCTCCGGCACTGTTGGTTTCTGGGCTGATATGGACAATCCTTACGTAACTTATGATGACAATTTCATTGAGTCCGAATGGTGGGCTTTAAAGACCATCTGGGATAAGGGACTGCTTTACAAGGGCTTCAAGATCGTACCTTACTGCCCTCGCTGCGGAACCCCTCTGTCCAGCCATGAGGTAGCTCAGGGATATAAAGATATTAAAGAACGTTCTGCTGTAGCACGATTCAAGGTAGCAGGTGAAGATGCGTACATCCTGGCATGGACCACCACACCCTGGACATTGCCTTCCAACGTAGCTCTTTGCGCGAACCCGAATGAAAAATATGCCAAAGTCAAGGCTGCTGACGGCTATACTTATTACATGGCAGAAGCACTGCTGGATACTGTTCTGGGTAAGCTGGCTGATAAGGAAAACGGCGTACCTGCATACGAAGTACTGGAGACTTATACCGGTAAAGAACTGGAGTACAAGGAATATGAGCCTTTGTTCCCCTGGGCAATCGATACCTGTGCAAAACAGCATAAGAAAGCATTCTATGTAACTTGCGATACTTATGTAACTTTGACAGACGGTACCGGTGTTGTTCATATTGCACCTGCTTTCGGTGAAGATGATGCTAATGTAGGCCGTAAGTATGACCTGCCTTTCGTACAGTTTGTAGACGGTAAAGGCCAGATGACCAAAGAGACCGATTATGCAGGCGTATTCTGCAAGAAAGCAGATCCTATGGTCCTGACTGATCTGGAAAAGAAAGGCCTGCTCTATGATGCGCCCAAGTTCGAACACAGCTATCCTCACTGCTGGAGATGTGATACTCCGTTGATCTACTATGCACGTGAGAGCTGGTTCATCAAGATGACTGCTGTGAAAGATGACCTGATCCGCAACAACAATACCATTAACTGGATCCCTGAATCCATCGGTAAAGGACGTTTCGGTGACTGGCTTGAGAATATCCAGGACTGGGGTATTTCCCGTAACCGTTACTGGGGTACACCGTTAAATATCTGGGAGTGCGAATGCGGTCATATGCATTCTGTCGGAAGCCGTGAAGAACTGTATGCCATGAGCGGCAATGAGGCTGCCAAGACCGTGGAGTTCCACCGTCCTTACATTGATGAGATCACTATCACCTGCCCTGAGTGCGGCAAGCAGATGAAACGTGTGCCTGAGGTAATCGACTGCTGGTTTGACTCCGGAGCAATGCCTTTTGCACAGCATCATTATCCTTTTGAAAATAAAGAAGTATTTGAGGCGCAGTTCCCTGCACAGTTCATCTCCGAGGCAGTAGACCAGACACGTGGATGGTTCTATTCTTTGCTTGCAGAGTCAACTCTGCTGTTTAACAAGGCTCCTTATCAGAACGTTATCGTTCTGGGACATGTACAGGATGAAAACGGCCAGAAGATGAGTAAGAGTAAGGGAAATGCTGTAGATCCTTTCGATGCACTGGAGACTTATGGTGCAGATGCAATCAGATGGTATTTCTATACAAGTTCCGCTCCATGGCTGCCGAAGCGTTTTTCCGGCAAGGCAGTAACAGAAGGACAGCGTAAATTCATGGGTACATTGTGGAATACTTATGCATTCTTCGTACTGTATGCTAATATTGATGGATTTGATGCTACAAAATACAGCTTAGAGTATGATAAGCTTCCTGTTATGGATAAATGGCTGCTTTCCAAGCTGAATACCGTAGTCGGAGAAGTAGATTCCAACCTTGATAAATACCGTATCCCCGAAGCTGCCAAGGCTCTGCAGGATTTTGTGGATGAGATGAGTAACTGGTACGTAAGACGCAGCCGTGAGCGTTTCTGGGCAAAGGGTATGGAGCAGGATAAGATCAATGCTTATATGACATTGTATACTGCTTTGGTAACCATTTGTAAGGCTGCCGCTCCCATGATTCCTTTCATGACAGAAGATATTTATCAGAACCTGGTAAGAAGCATCGATGCTTCTGCTCCGGAAAGTATCCATCTGTGTGACTTCCCTGTAGTGGATGAAAGCATGATCGACCACAATCTGGAAGAGGCTATGGAGGATGTACTGGATGCAGTTGTTATGGGCCGTGCCTGCCGTAACAATGCAGCAATCAAGAACCGTCAGCCTATCGGCAGAATGTATATCAAGGCTGATTTTGCCCTGGATGCATTCTATCAGGATATCATCAAGGATGAGTTAAATGTGAAGGAAGTAGTCTTCACAGACGATGTAAGGGACTTTACTTCTTACACCTTCAAGCCTCAGCTTCGTACCGTAGGACCCAAGTACGGCAAGCAGCTGGGCGGCATCCAGAAGACACTTGCTTCGCTGGATGGAAATGCAGCTATGGATGACCTGAACAATAACGGCAAACTGGTATTTGAAGTGAACGGCGTTACCGTTGAACTGACTAAGGATGATCTGCTCATCGATATGGCTCAGAAGGAGGGCTACGTATCCGAGGAAGATAACAAGATGACAGTTGTACTGGATACCAACCTGACAGAAGACCTGATCGAGGAAGGTTTTGTATACGAAATCATCAGTAAGATTCAGACCATGCGTAAGGATGCAGGTTTTGAAGTAATGGATCACATTAAGGTATCTATTAACGGCAATGAAAAGCTGGCTGCCATCGTTTCAGGCAATGTGGAAGCAATTGCCGGCAAGGTTCTGGCTGATGAAATGCTTAACGACACAGAGCTTTCTGTTTCAAAAGAATGGAATGTAAATGGCGAAAACGTTGTAATTGCTGTGGAGAAAGTATAAAAATCCGAAAAGAAATGTGACTAATTTCATAGGGAAAAAAGCCCAATGGGTGAATTTTCCCCAAAAACTTCACAAAAAGCGGCATTTCAGGCATTTTTGCCTTGGAATGCCGCTCAAAATCTGTTATACTGTTAAAATGATGCAGAAAAGAAAAAGTTGCATATGAAGACAATACAAGGAGGATTTGATTCGATGGCTTCTGTTACTACAACGACATCAACGGCTAAGACATCAAAGGCAAATTTAAAATTTGATAAAGAACTTTTTAAACGCAGTGTGGTTTATAATGTTAAGACACTGTACCGCAAGACTCTGGAAGAAGCTTCTGCACAGCAGATTTTCCAGGCAGTATCTTATGCGATCAAAGATCAGATCGTAGAGAACTGGATGGAAACCCAGAAGGCATATGAGAAAGAAGACCCTAAGATGGTTTACTATATGTCAATGGAATTCCTGATGGGGCGTGCTCTGGGCAACAACATGATCAACATGCAGGCATATGATGATGTGAAGGAAGCTCTGGACGAAATGGGACTTGACCTGAATGTGGTTGAGGATCAGGAACCTGATGCAGCACTTGGTAACGGTGGTCTGGGACGTCTGGCAGCATGTTTCCTGGATTCCCTGGCTACTCTGGGTTATCCTGCATATGGCTGTGGCATCCGTTATCGTTACGGTATGTTCAAGCAGCAGATCCGTGATGGTTATCAGGTAGAGGTACCTGACAACTGGCTGGTAGACGGCAATCCTTTTGAACTGCGCAGACCGGAATATGCCAAGACTGTTAAGTTCGGCGGTTATGTAACTGTTCGTCACGAGAATGGACGTAACTATTTCAGTCAGGAAGGTTATCAGTCTGTAAAAGCCATTCCGTTTGATATGCCTATCGTAGGTTACGGCAATGGTATTGTGAATACCCTGCGTATCTGGGATGCAGAGGCTGTAGAATGCTTCTCACTGGATTCTTTTGACAAGGGTGATTATCAGAAGGCTGTAGAACAGCAGAACCTGGCTAAGAATATTGTAGAAGTATTATATCCTAATGATAACCACTATGCAGGTAAAGAGCTGCGTCTGAAACAGCAGTACTTCTTTATCTCCGCCTCCGTTCAGGAAGCAGTGGCTAAATACATGAGAAAGCATGATGATATCCGCAAGTTCCATGAGAAGGTAACCTTCCAGCTGAACGATACCCATCCTACCGTAGCTGTTCCTGAGTTGATGCGTATCCTGATGGATGAGTATTATCTGACATGGGAAGAGGCATGGGATGTAACTACCAAGACCTGTGCTTACACCAACCATACCATCATGGCTGAAGCTCTGGAAAAATGGCCTATTGAGTTGTTCTCCAGATTGCTTCCCAGAATTTACCAGATCGTAGAAGAGATCAATCGCCGCTTTATTCTGGATATTCAGAATAAGTACAGCAACGTACCCGGCGTCAATGTACAGGATAAGATCCGTAAGATGGCTATCATTTATGATGGACAGGTAAAGATGGCTCATATGGCTATCGTAGCAGGTTATTCCGTAAACGGTGTAGCACAGCTGCATACCGAGATTCTGAAGAAACAGGAGCTGCGTGACTTCTATGAGATGTTCCCTGAGCGCTTCAACAACAAGACCAACGGTATCACCCAGAGACGTTTCCTGCTTCATGGCAACCCTCTGTTAGCTAAGTGGGTAACCGATCATGTTGGCAGCGAATGGATCACAGACCTGCCTCAGATCAGCCGCCTGAAGATTTATGCAGACGATACAAAGGCTCAGCAGGAGTTTATGAATATCAAATATCAGAATAAAGTACGTCTGGCTAAATATATTCTGGAGCATAACGGCATTGAAGTTGACCCCAGATCTATTTTCGATGTACAGGTTAAGAGACTGCATGAATACAAGAGACAGCTTATGAACATACTGCATGTTATGTATCTGTACAATGAGCTCAAAGAGCATCCTGAGATGGAGTTCTATCCCAGAACATTTATCTTCGGTGCCAAGGCAGCAGCAGGTTATCACAATGCTAAGCTGACCATTAAGCTGATCAACTCTGTAGCTGATGTGATCAACAACGATCCTTCCATCAATGGCAAGATCAAGGTTGTATTTATCGAGAACTATAACGTATCTGTAGCAGAGATCATCTTTGCAGCAGCCGATGTATCCGAGCAGATTTCTACCGCAAGTAAAGAAGCTTCCGGTACAAGTAACATGAAGTTCATGCTGAACGGTGCTCTGACACTGGGAACCATGGATGGTGCTAACGTGGAAATCGTAGAAGAAGTAGGCGAGGAGAATGCATTTATCTTCGGTCTGAGCTCCGATGAGGTTATTAATTATGAGAACCATGGCGGTTATAACCCTATGGAAATCTTCAACAATGACCAGGATGTACGTAAGGTGCTGATGCAGCTGATCAACGGAACCTATTCTCATACCGAGCTGTTCCGTCCTCTGTATAACTCTTTGTTGAATACACAGAGTACCAGCAAGGCAGATACTTACTTTATCCTGAAGGACTTCAAGTCCTATGCAGAGGCTCAGAAGAAAGTAGAGCAGGCTTATAAGAATGAAGCAGGCTGGGCAAGAAGTGCTATTCTGAACATCGGTTCCTGCGGTAAGTTTACTTCCGACAGAACGATCCAGCAGTATGTAGATGAAATCTGGCATCTGGATAAGGTCGTATTGAAATAAGAAATATAAAGAGATTGGAAGGAAATTATGAGGATTCGTCTCGTTAAGAGCGTTCCGGTTCTTCTGATACTGATATTATGTATGCTTTTCCTGGGAGGCTGCGGTGACGGCACCTGGGAAAAGCATATTGTGAAAGAAGAGATTTTTCTGCCGGAACTTGAGGAAGAATATGATCTGCTGTTTTTGACAGACAGCCATGTGATAGTGACATCAGATAGAGATACGCAGCAGGAAACCGCAAGTGCCGAAAAAAGAAAAGGACAGTTTGTAAATGAAGAAGGTGTCTGTTCCGCAGAGCAATTTACAGACTGGATAACGTATGCGGATGCTATGCAGCCGGATGCGGTGCTTCTGGGAGGGGATATCATTGATTCTCCTTCAGAAGGAAATGTGGAATTTTTAAAAAAGGAATTGGGCAGGCTTAAAATGCCTTATCTGTATGTACCGGGCAATCATGACTGGACATATGAGTGGGATTATATGACTGAGCATGCCAAAGAGGAGTATCTGTCCAGATTAAAACCTTTCATGAATGATAATCCCGGCTTACAGAAGCTGGATATCGGTGAAATACGTATTATTGCAGTGGACAACAGCAGTAATCAGGTGGTGGAGGGGATTCTGGAAGAATATGAAGAACTTCTGCAAACGGAAAAGAGAGTGATCGTAATGCTCCATGTACCTCTGTTGACGCAATCTGTTCTGAAACATGCGAAAGAGGTCTGGAATAGTCCGGTGGTCCTGGGTGGAGGTAACTATGGAGGTATATACCCGGATGAAACTTCACAGAAATTTCTGGAGCTGACTACGGCAGGCAAAAGTCCGGTAGAACTTGTCCTGGCCGGACATGTACACTTTTATGATAAGGATTATATCGAAGGTGAGAAAAAAGTCTTGCAGATTGTCAACGGGGCAGGATATAAAGGATGGGGCATGCACCTGCATCTGAGCGGTAAGCAGCAGGCAGAGCAATAAAGAGTATCAAAAAAGGAAATAAAGCAAATATTTTGCAGTAAATAGAAAGTAAAAAAAATCAGACAGAATGAAGGAGGAGGCCCATGATTGAATTATTACAGGGCGGTGCTTATCTGGTAAACGGTATGGAAATCGTAGAAGATACCAATGAGGCAGCTGCCGCTATCAAGGCTAAGACAGGAAAAGACATTTCAAAACAGGAAGCAGCGAAGAATACCATAGCTTATGGCATTTTGGAATCCCACAATACTTCCGGTAACATGGACAAGCTGAAAATCAGATTTGATAAGCTGACTTCCCATGACATTACTTTCGTAGGTATCATTCAGACAGCAAGAGCATCAGGTCTGACAAGATTCCCGATGCCCTACGTTTTGACCAACTGCCATAATTCCCTGTGTGCGGTAGGCGGAACCATCAACGAAGACGACCACATGTTTGGTTTAAGCTGTGCCAAGAAATACGGCGGTGTTTATGTACCCCCTCATCAGGCAGTTATCCACCAGTATGCAAGAGAGATGCTCGCCGGTGGCGGCAAGATGATTCTGGGAAGCGACTCACACACCCGTTATGGTGCACTTGGTACTATGGCAGTGGGAGAAGGCGGACCGGAACTGGTAAAACAGCTGCTGAATCAGACTTATGATATCAATATGCCCGGTGTGGTAGGTATCTATCTGACCGGTGAGCCTGTAAAGGGCGTAGGTCCTCAGGACGTAGCGCTTGCGATTATCGGTGCTGTATTCAAAAACGGTTTCGTGAAAAACAAAGTAATGGAATTCGTAGGCCCCGGCGTATCTTCCTTAAGCGCCGACTTCCGTATCGGTGTAGATGTTATGACTACCGAAACTACCTGCCTGTCCTCCATCTGGAGAACTGATGCTGAGATCGAAGAATTTTACGAAATCCATGGCAGAAAAGAAGATTATGCAGAACTGAATCCCGGACAAGTTGCATATTATGACAATATGATGACTGTTGATCTGTCTGCTATCAGACCGATGATTGCCATGCCTTTCCATCCCAGCAATACCTATACCATCGAAGAGCTGAATGCCAACCTGATGGATATTCTGGACGAGACAGAGAAGCGTGCGCTGGTAAGCCTGGACGGTGCTGTAGACTTTAATCTGAAAAATAAAGTAGTAAACGGCAAATTCATGGTAGATCAGGGAATCATCGCAGGCTGTGCAGGCGGTGGCTTTGAGAATATCTGTGCGGCAGCCGATATCCTTAAGGGACAGTACATCGGTTCCGATGGATTCACCTTAAGCGTATACCCTGCATCTATGCCTGTATATATGGAACTGATCAAGAACGGCTGCGCAGCTACCATTCTGGAGACTGGTGCGGTTATGAAGACTGCATTCTGCGGTCCTTGCTTCGGTGCCGGAGATACACCTGCAAACAACGCATTCAGTATCCGTCACTCTACCAGAAACTTCCCGAACCGTGAGGGAAGTAAGCTGCAGAACGGCCAGATTTCTTCCGTAGCACTGATGGATGCCCGTTCTATTGCTGCAACTGCAGCCAACAAGGGCGTGCTGACTCCTGCAACTGACTTTGACGGTGAGTTCGGCAAGTACAAATATCACTTTGACAGCAAGATTTACGCTAACCGCGTATTTGACTCCAAGGGTGTAGCTGATCCTGATGTAGAGATTCAGTTGGGACCCAATATCAAGGACTGGCCTGCAATGTGCGCACTGCCTGAGAATCTGGTACTGCGTGTAGTCAGCGAGATCCATGACCCTGTAACCACCACCGATGAGCTGATTCCTTCCGGTGAGACCTCTTCCTACCGATCCAATCCTCTGGGACTGGCTGAGTTTGCACTTAGCCGTAAGGACCCCGCATATGTAGGTAGTGCAAAACAGATCCGTGCTGCACAGGAAGCTGTCATGGAGGACAAGTGTCCTATCGAGGCATGTCCTGATCTGGAGCTTCAGAAGGTATGTGACACTATCCGCGCATCCTTCCCTGAAATGGGCAAGGGAAATGTAGGCTTCGGTTCCACTATCTTCGCAGTAAAGCCCGGTGACGGTTCTGCTCGTGAACAGGCTGCATCCTGCCAGAAGGTACTGGGCGGCTGGGCCAATATCGCCAATGAGTACGCTACCAAGCGTTATCGCTCTAACCTGATCAACTGGGGTATGCTGCCCTTCCTGATCGAAGAAGGCGACCTGCCCTTTAAGAACCTGGACTACCTCTACATCCCCGGCATCAAAAAGGCCGTAGAGGACAAGACAGAAGTCATCAAAGCATACGTAGTCGCAGACAACGGATTGAAAGAATTCGACCTGCGCCTTGGCGACCTGACTGACGAAGAACGCCAGATCATCCTCAAAGGATGTTTGATCAATTATAACAGAGTGGATTAATTGGCGGATTGGGGGACTGGCATAAGGTTCCGCCCCGGGGTGGTATGAATTGTAATTCAGACGCGCTCTCGCTCCGTGAAAAACGTAGCGGACGCTAAGCTCGAAAGGACCTCGCTAAGCGCCGACGTTTTTCAAGGGTCTGAATTCCAACCCATACCACCCCGGGGCTGCCCTGATGCAAGCCCGCAATCGGCAATTAACTACTCTATTATAATTGTTGTAGTAAATAGTACATTTCATTTATAGATTTGCCGCAAGGCAGCCTGGGAGAGGGGAGCGGGGGTTCGTATGAAGGCCCTATGAAAACGTCGGCGCTTAGCGAGGTCCTTTCGAGCTTAGCGTCCGCTACGTTTTCAATGGAGCGAAAGCGTGCCTGAATACGGATCCGCGCTCCCCCTCCCCCAGGCGTCCCTTTGCCGCAAACCCAGAAAGGAAATCCCGTGGAATTTAATAAAACAACCTCCAACCCTATGCTGATGGGTGCAATTCAGTTGGTAAAAGCTGACCCTTCTCAAGAGCATAAGAATATGTTTATTACGGAATTAATGAAATCACAGTTTATGTCGCCTGTATTGGTGACACCGGAACCGGAAATGGATGCGGAAGGAAAAGCAAAACTGGTACCCGGCAGTAAGGTGCAGTTTCCCATGCTGACAGCCCCTGACGGAAAGCACTTCTTCATGGCGTTTACGGATAAGATGGAATTTAAGAGCTTTAAAGAGGAAGACAATGCACCGTTTTTTGCATTAAGCGTAGAGGAATATGCAGGTATGGTGCTTCGTAAGGACAGCCAGGCAGCCGGTGTGGTCATCAATCCGAAGAGCGATAATATGATTCTGCCTAAGGAGATGCTGGCTTCTTTGATGGCGGCTAAGATCGCAAGGATCAAAGCAGAGCAGGAGAAGAAGAACGGCGGACAGAGTCAGGATGCAGGGCCTAAAGCCTGATAAAACAATAGCCTGTTAACAATACAGTTTGTTGATAGGCTATTCTTATGTTTTCTAAAAAAAAGTCTCTTTTCATTGATGTTTCAGATTCTGTATAAATCATTTGTTTTCGGCAAAAATAAGCATAGAAGAAAACAAGGCACGGGATGTTTGTCCCGGGCTGTTTCTGATATAAGGGTGCAATTGGCTTGAAACAGGTGGAATGGAGGAAGAATCATGAGAAGAGACAGAAAAAGTAAGATCAGGAGAGAACGGATGATAATGATCGCATCATCTGCGTTGGTAATGGGAGCATTGACTTTGACGGGCATATATATAAAAGGTCAGTCTGAAGAAAATGTGGATGATGGCTATTCAGTAGATTTCAGCGAGCTGGAAAACAGTGTGGATGATAAGATTCAGGAGATAGAAGAAAACAGGCAGGTGGCTGAAGTACCGCAGGTGGAAGATTCTCCTGTCACAGAAGATGATCTGGATTATGATCCTCTGGCAGCAGGCTCTGCATTGGTTCAGATTCCGGGACTGACGGATTCAGATGCTTTGTCTGATATAAAGCTGCCGGAAGAAGGAGCGGTTGCGGAGATCATCGGTGGAATAGAAGATGAAGTTCGTGATACAGATGACGAAGACGACGAGGATGATGATCAGGGAGAAAATCTCAAGAGTACGAACCAGGATGCTGATAAAAACACCGGCAAGAACGACAATACCGCTAAAGGGACAGCAGGCGAGGCAGTGACCAAGAATCTGAATTTCACAGAATCTCAGGGACTGGTAAGACCGGTAAGCGGAGAAATCCTGATGCATTACAGCATGGATGGCAGCATCTATTTTGCTACCCTGGATCAGTATAAATACAATCCTGCAGTAATGATGTCGGCAGCAGAAGGCGATGCAGTCAGCGTATGTGCAGATGGTAAGGTAGTTTCTGTTTTTGAAGATGCGGAGATCGGAAATGCAGTGACACTGGATCTGGGCAATGGTTATCAGGCAACGTATGGGCAGCTGAAGGACATCCAGGTTGCGGAGGGCAATTATGTCAATCGAGGAGATGTGCTGGCAAAAGTGTCCGCACCTACAAAATATTTCAGTGTAGAGGGATCTAACCTGTATTTTCAATTGACAAAGGATGGTGAGCCTGTAAATCCGGAGGGACTGTTCCGGTAAAGCCGGCTTGAATTGTGAAGAATGAAGATGAGTGGGATGGCTGAAAGTAACAGTCGTCCCATTTTGCGAATGGCGCGTCTGAACTGTTACCTTTTTATGAAAATTAAATGGCAATTTACAGTTTGCTCTTTACCGAACGGCAAATATGGTTTACAATGAACATGATTATCATAATATTAGATAAGCAATAAAAGAGGTGACGATATGAAAGTTGTAGTTTTAGCCGGCGGAACAAGTACAGAGAGAGACGTTTCCTTAAGCTCCGGCAGTATGATTTATAAAGCACTGAAGAAAAATGGTCACAAGGCAATGATCCTTGATGTTTATCTGGGATATGAAGGTGACATTACAGATATTTTTGAAAAAGAAGTGGACTGGGCAGCTGAAATCGGGGCGGTATCAGAGAAGAGTCCTGATCTGGAGACGGTGAAAGCGATGCGAAAGGACGGAGGCAAAAGCTTCTTCGGACCCAATGTATTGAATATTTGTCAGCAGGCAGACGCCGTATTCATGGCATTGCACGGAGCCAATGGAGAAGACGGCAAGATTCAGGCATGTTTTGAATTGCTGGGCATTCCTTATACGGGAACAGATTACGTCAGCTCTGCGATGGCTATGGATAAGAGCATTGCAAAGGATATTTTCAGGGCCCATAACATTCCGACTCCGGAAGGCATCCATTTAAAGGCAGGAGAGCAGGAAGAGAGAAAGGTTCCTTATCCCTGTATCGTTAAAGCATGCTGCGGCGGTTCCAGTGTAGGTGTATATATTGCCAATAATGATGAGGAATATGAGAATGCCAAGGCGGAAGCTTTTCGCTTTGATAAAGAAGTGATTGTGGAGCAGTACATAAAGGGCCGGGAATTTTCCGTAGGAGTCATGGACGGCAAGGCGCTTCCCGTGATCGAAATCGCACCGAAGCAGGGATTTTATGATTACAAGAATAAATACCAGGCCGGCAGTACCGTGGAGACTTGTCCTGCACAGATTCCGGAGGATAAGACACTGAAAATGCAGCAGGTGGCAGAAGCAGTCTATGAGGCTCTGCGCATGAAGAATTATGCCCGTATGGATTTCATGATGAGCGGGGATGGCGAGATTTATTGCCTGGAAGCCAATACGCTGCCGGGTATGACGCCCACTTCACTGCTTCCCCAGGAGGCTGCTGTACTGGGAATCAGTTTTGAGCAGCTATGTGAGAAAATTCTGGAGTATGCAGTGAAATAGAGACAAATAAATCGGACTATAAAATAAGTAAGATGAAGTAATCGGCGCCTGATTGCCCGGGAAAATCTCAGTGACTGTTCCGGGAGACAGGCGCTGCCTGGTGAAGGAGTTAATGATTTATGAAGCAAATGACTTTATCGAATATTGCGAAAGCCTGTAGTGGAGTTTTAGTGGGAACAGTAACTGATACGGAAATTACGTCTGCAGTACTGGATTCCCGTCTGGTGACGGAAGGGGCTTTGTTCTTTGCTACAGTAGGAGTGCGTGTGGACGGTCATCGGTTTATAGGATCTGTATACGAAAAGGGTGCATGCTGCGTAGTAACCCAGAAGGAACCTGAACAGGTTGAAAAAGAGCATGGTGTGCCAAAAGAGGCATGGGGAGCTTATATTCTGGTAGAAGATACCCTGAAAGCATTGAAGGACATTGCAGAATTTTATCGTTCCACTTTGACAATTCCCATAGTAGGCATCACAGGCAGCGTGGGAAAGACCAGTACCAAAGAATATATTGCCGGAGTACTTTCCGAAAAATACAATGTCTTGAAGACGGAAGGCAACTTTAACAATGAAATCGGTGTGCCTTTAACGCTTCTACGTATCAGGGAGGAGCATGAAGCGGCTGTTGTGGAAATGGGCATCAGTGATTTCGGTGAGATGCATCGGCTCAGCAAAATGGCACGCCCCAATGTGTGCGTGATCACGAATATCGGTCAGTGCCATCTGGAAAATCTGAAGACACGGGACGGTATTCTGAAAGCCAAGACAGAAATCTTCGATTACATGGCGCCGGATGGTGAAGTTTGTCTGAACGGAGAGGATGATAAACTGGCCACTGTGACAGGGGTTCATGGGAAGAAAGTTCATTTCTTCGGCCTGGGTGAAAATCCTGCAGAAGAAGTGTATGCGGCTGATATTGTGAGCAAAGGATTGTTTGGAAGCGATGCAACATTACATTTTGCAGAACAGGTAAAGCAGGAAGAGCAAACAGAAGAGATATTGCCGATTCATGTTACCATTCCCGGTGTGCATATGGTCACAAATGCAGCTGCTGCAGCCTGCGTGGGACGAATTCTGGGACTTTCCAAAGAACAGATTGCGCAGGGAATCCGTAAGGTGGTGCCGGTAAACGGCCGCAGTAATCTGATCGCTTTACCACAGTATACACTGATTGATGACTGCTACAACGCCAATCCGGTATCTATGAAAGCAGCCATTGATCTGCTTGGTATGGCGGATAACCGCAAGGTTGCCATCATGGGAGATATGTTTGAACTGGGCGCAGATTCTGCCAAAATGCATGAGCAGACAGGAGAATATGCCGCAGCCGCCGGGCTTGACCGGATTATCTGCATTGGGGCAGATTCCGCCCATATGTATGATGGAGCCGTGAAAGCGGGAAGCCGGGATGTACTTTATTTTGAAACCAGGGAACAGTTTTTGCAGAAATGGCAGCAGGAAAAAGAAGAACTGCTTCCGCCGGACAGTACTATCCTGATTAAGGCATCCCATGGCATGGAGTTTGAAAAAATTGTGGAAGCGTTGCAGAAATGACAGCACATAATAGGGCATAGTATGAGGAAACGAATACCGAAATGCTATATTGCCTTTATTCACCAGGAGGATAAAATGAAGCTGAGTTATGAACAGATCAGGTCAATAAGTCTTGGAACAGTAAGAACTATGGAGACAGAAAACGGTGTCCGTCTGTACAGATTTACGGAGGAACAGGAAGAAATTTACAGACAGGCCAATGCAGATTTTTATAAGAAGACATTTTCCTCAGCCGGTATGAAGATGTATTTTGAGACAGATAGCCGGTCACTCTTTTTGAAGGTTTATGTTACCTCGGGATCATCCCGGAAGTATTTTGCTTTCGATGTCACGGTAGATGGTAAGCTGGTGGGATGTCTGAACAACTATTCTGAAGTAACTCTGGAGAAAGATTATGCCCAGACCCAGCTCCCAATGGGGGAATTCTCTCAGACTTTTGACCTGGGAGAGGGAACCAAGAAGGTGTGTATTTATCTTCCATGGTCCATGGCGGCAGAAATAAGGGAACTTTCTCTTGATGAAGATGCATTTGTAAAGCCAATTAAGTATACTAAAAAGCTGTTAGTGTTCGGAGATTCCATTACACAGGGGTATGATGCATTGCATCCTTCCAGGCGTTATGCAGCCAGACTGGCAGAGGCTCTTGAAGCGGAAGAAATCAACAAAGGTATCGGCGGAGAGATATTTTTCCCGGCACTGGCAGAAAGTCGTGAGGATTTCGATCCGGACTACATCACCGTAGCTTACGGAACCAATGACTGGAATAGAGCAAACGAAGAAGATTTCAAGGAAAGATGTCATGCTTTTTATGCCGCATTAAGCAGATATTATCCCAATGCCGGAATTTTTGCCATCACTCCGATTTGGCGCAAAGATTACATGGATGAAAGAAAATTTGGAGACTTTTCTAAAGTGGCAGAGGATATTGAAGCTATCGTAAGTGATTTTGAAAATATTACCTGTATCAACGGTTTTGACTTTGTTCCGCAGGATGAGAATTTGTTTGGTGATCTGAGGCTCCATCCCAATGACAACGGATTTGATTATTATGCGAAGAGGATTTGCGACCGGATTCTGGTGTAGAGCCATTCGAAGGAGTTAGAGCAGAGGAAGAAGCGATTTCGTAAGGGAGGTAAGGTTGATATGTGTAAGGCATTGAGGGTAAAATCAGCATTGCCTCAATGACGTAAAAAGGGCCGCTACAGCTTCAATGACAACTGTAGCGGCTCCCTTTTATGATACAGAGGTCTGTCCTAAGCCAACGATCCCATAGGATCCCAAGGCTCCAGCGCGATAGGCTCGGAGTAGTAAGCAGCCAGAATCTCATCGGATAGATATTTCTTCTGAACAACAATCTGATACATATATTCGTTAAACCAGTCATCGGTCATGAGATACATACCTTTGGCGCCGGCATCTTCCCCCCAGCTGTTTTCCACGCACCAGCGGATTGGTTCACCATTTTCCTTCAGATCGACTCCCTGGAAGACCATTGCATGTGTCATCTGGCTATGATGATAATCCAGCCTCTGTGCCTTGGTCATGGGGAAAGTGGTATCAAAGAGGGCACCCATGTCATATGCGTTAAGGTCCATAGTACCGTTCTTTCTGTGACTTTCTTTTCCTACATCACAACCGAACCATACGGGTTCACCGTCTTTCATCTGTGCAATGGCAGCCTTCTTTAATTCTTCAATAGGAAGATTAACATAGCGCACGGGAGTACCGCCCATTACGTTGCCCAGATATTTTACAGTATAGCTGCGCATGTAAGGTTTATCCTGAGTAGGAGCATTGATCACACTGACATATTCCGTCAAATCGATGCCGATATACTTATCATAGAAGGATTTAGGCGTCATACCGTAATCGCAGATAAAATGATTGTCTTTGTCACGGATTTCAAAATCAAAAGTTTCCGGAGGGGTACCAAGGCAGATACAGAGCATGCGGTATACGGTGGCCATCATGGATTCTTTCTCAGCACGAAGTTCTTCCATGGACTTTCCTTCTTTAGCCATGGTGCGAAGCGTACAGGCGAATTCTCTCAGCTTAGTGGTAATAACTGCGTTCATCTCTCCGGTATTGGAGGAAGAGAAGCTTTCAGGCATGGCGCTCTTAGGAACAACGCCATATTTCATGATAAGGGCGCTGATCATATCCCACTGACCGCCATCCTGAATGGGGGAGGAAAGCAGATAATCAATAAGTCGTCCCTCTGTGGGTTCTTCCAGGGTATTTAAGATATTTTCCAGGAAATAATTGGATTTTTCCAGTTTATCATAGAAACAGGTATAACTCTGACTCAACTCAAAATTTTCCAGGTTCAGCTTATGGATGATCTGATAACGCAGACAATTCAATGCTGCAAACATCCAACAGCGGCCGCTGGATTTTTGATAAGTCATGCCCTTATTATCCAGACGGATGGAATACTGATGTACAGCATCCTTTTGAGCCGTCCAACGATTGGCACTTGCTTTCACACCATTGCCGGTAACTGCGTTCATAGCAACCAGATTTGCACGGGAGGCTGTGAACTGTTCATGAAAAGATTCCAGCATTTCTTTTGTAATAGTCGTTTCCATGGTGATACACTCCTTTTATCCAAAGTATTTTTCCTTATTCTTAAAGTATGTATCTGCTATAATCCCGGATACATAAGTACTCAGGCTCTTACGAGCTTCTTTATCTAATTCATTCACATAAATAGGCTTGCCATATTCCAGGACAACAGTTGTCTTCTTGATCTTCGGCAGATGGTCTTCAAAGATATCTGCTGTATTCAAAAGGGTTATGGGCACAATGGGCACATCGCCTTTTACTGCGATCTTGAAGCTTCCCTCATGGAACGGCAGAAAGGTATCACTGGTCTTATTGCGTGTTCCTTCCGGAAAGATGCAGATAGAAATACCGCTCTTTACCTTATCGATGGCAGCCAGAATGGTCTTAAGTCCCTCTTTGACGTTCTGACGGTCTAAGAACGGGCAGTGCAGATAGCGCATCCAGTTGGAGAGCAAAGGGTATCTAAGCATCTCTTTCTTGGCTACATAACCGGTAGGTCTGGGTACTCTCACGTATGTCAGCAGGATATCAAAATAGCTGCGGTGATTACCCACATACAGAACGGCAGTATCCTTGGGAACATTCTCTTCTCCCAGAACGATGACTTTAGTACCTGCAATGCGGATGACCTGACGGAAAGCCCAGTTGACGATAGCCAGAGAGCTTCTGTCCTTAATGTCCTGATTGAATTTACCGATAATCCACTCAACGATCAGTAAAGGAATGGAAAGCACCAGAAAAAGCACAACAAATATTACAATTAAGAGAAAACGTATCATATAAATTCCTCCGAATATGAATCTCTGCGGGACTTGTCAGTGCCAGGAAGATGGACCGGTCTCGCATTGCTAAGTATAACATATTTCAGAAAATCTGTACATAAAATAAAAATAAAGAAATAGGAATCGTGGATTGTATGAAAAAAAGAATCTGGTGTATCTTATTAATTGCTGCATTGCTGTGCGGCTGCTCCATGAACAGCGAGGAACGCATCAAGCTGCGGGACCTGGATTTTACAATACTCAGTGAGGAAATGATACCGCAGGAACTTTTGAAAGTGATTGAGGAGAGAAAAGCAGAAAGCTTTAAACTGACCTATAGCGATAAAGAAAATCTGTATATTGTCATCGGCTACGGACAGCAGCAGACAGGAGGCTACAGCATTGCTGTAAACGAACTGTACCTTACCGACAACGCAATCTACATAAATACCAGCCTGCTGGGACCGGATGCAGCTGAGAAAAGTAAACAGGATCCTTCCTGGCCCTACATTGTTATAAAAACTGAATTGCTGGAGCAGACGGTAATCTTTGAATAAAGATTACAGTTCACTCGTCAGCTACGGGCAGAAAAAGCGCATGCTTGCATGCGGCTTTTTCTGCCTGGGCTGACGAAGGGAGCGCCGGTTTATGAGCAAAGTTAGCCGCAAAGCGGCGAGAAAGCGCCGTAGGCGCCTTTGCGAATGGCGCGGAGTGAACGGTAATGGATACAGTTCTGGTTACCTACAAAATATATTTTATTTTTCCGGGAAATATGTTATGATAAACACATAGGGCAGAGCCGGGTGCTCTGCCCGTGAATATAAGGAGGACGAAATCATGCTACTTATTGAAAACGGCTACATGATAGATCCCAAATCCGGCCGTGAAGGAAAATATGACATTTTGACGGAAAAAAACCAGATTATCAAGATTGGAAAGCGACTTCGTCAGGAAATAGAAGAAAATATGCAGGAAGACTTGCAAATTATTGATGCCTCCGGTCTTCTGGTAGCACCGGGCCTGGTGGATGTGCATGTACATTTCAGAGATCCGGGATTTACTCATAAAGAAGATATTGAGACAGGAGCCAAAGCAGCGGCCAAGGGCGGATTTACCACTGTTGTGCTGATGGCCAATACCAAACCCTGTGTAGATAATGAAGAGACTCTTGCCTATGTGTTGGAGAAAGGGAAGACTACGGGGATCCATGTGGAAACCTGTGCCAATGTTACCATGGGGATGAAAGGTACTGAACTGGCACCCATGGAGCAGCTTGCAGAGAAAGGTGCTGTGGGATTTACGGATGACGGAATTCCCATCATGGATGAGGAAATGGTACGGCAGGCCATGAAGAAGGCGGCCGCGCTGGACATGCCCATCAGTTTCCACGAGGAAAATCCGAAGCTGATTGCCAACAATGGAATCAACCGCGGCAAGGCAAGTGAATTTTACGGAATTGGCGGATCCCCCAGAGAAGCCGAAATCTCATTGGTGGAGCGTGACCTGGAAATCGCTCTGGAAACAGGAGCCTGCACCAACATTCAGCATATCAGTACCAAGGAGGCTGTGGAACTGGTACGTCAAGCCAAGAAGAGAGGCCACAATATCCATGCGGAAGCCACTCCCCATCACTTTACGCTGACAGAAGAAGCTGCTATCGAATATGGTACCCTTGCCAAAATGAATCCTCCTCTCAGGGAAGAGGCTGACAGGATGGCTATTATCGGCGGCCTGGTGGACGGTACTATCGATCTGATCGCCACAGACCACGCGCCTCACAGTGCGCAGGAGAAAGCAAAGCCTATTACGGAAGCGCCCAGCGGGATTATCGGTTTGGAGACGGCCCTTTCTCTTGGAATTACCAAACTGGTAGACGGCGGCTATATGACCATGAAGCAGTTGCTGACCCTTATGAGCTTTAACCCGGCTGTCATGTATCATCTGAATGCCGGTTATCTGGCAGAAGGAGGACCTGCGGATCTGATTCTGATCGACACTACTGCAGTGGAAGAAGCGGGAGAATATGCATCCAAGTCTTCTAATACACCTTTTACCGGATGGATGTTAAAGGGGGCAGTGACGACCACCATTTGCGCAGGCAAGGTAGTATATCAGAAGGAAAAGTAGTATACGAGAAAGCAGCATACAAACAGGAACTGTAAGCTGCAGTACAGTCATGTGCCAAAAGAAAATCCATGGTGCAGCTGCAGCAAATCATAAATAAGAGAGGAACAATGAGATGAAACAGAAAGTAACAGCCAAGGTGATTTCCCAGAAAGAAATCGCCCCCAGTATTTTTGATATGTGGATTGCCACAGATCTGGCTGCCCAGGCACTGCCGGGACAGTTTATCTGCGTGTATCCGAAGAATAAGAGCACACTTTTGCCCAGGCCCATCAGTATCTGTGAAGTGGCAGAAGACAAGACTGCTCTGCGCATCGTATACCGTATCGCAGGACAGGGTACCACGGAGTTTTCCGGTTATCAGGCAGGAGAATCCATCGAAATCCTGGGCACACTGGGCAACGGCTTCCCGGTAGAAAAAGGCGAGGGTAAGAAAGTATTCCTGATGGGTGGAGGTATCGGTGTGCCTCCTATTTTACAGCTGGCCAAAGAAATGAATGCGGACAAGCAGATCGTGGTAGGTTATCGCGACAGTCAGATGTTCTTAAAGGAAGATCTGGAGCAGAATGGTACCGTATATGTGGCTACCGAGGACGGCAGCTTCGGAACCAAGGGGAATGTCATGAATGCCATCGAAGAGAACGGACTGGATGCAGACGTGATTTTTGCCTGCGGTCCCATGCCCATGCTGCGTGCCATCAAGAAATATGCAGAAAGTAAGAACATTCCTGCCTACATTTCCCTGGAAGAACATATGGCCTGCGGTGTAGGCGCCTGCCTTGGTTGTGTGGTGAAGACAAAAGAGGTAGATCATCATTCCCACGTACACAATGCAAGAATCTGTACAGACGGCCCTGTATTTGAGGCCGCTGACGTAGATATTTAAAGAGGGGGAATGAAGAGATGAATACAAAAGTAACGATAGCAGGTGTGGAATTTAAGAATCCCGTGATGACAGCTTCCGGAACCTTCGGATCCGGTATGGAATATTCAGAATTTGTAGACTTGAACCGCCTTGGTGCCGTAGTGACCAAGGGTGTAGCCAATGTGCCATGGCCCGGTAATCCTACTCCCAGGGTGGCTGAAGTGTACGGCGGCATGCTCAATGCCATCGGTCTGCAGAACCCAGGCATCGATGTGTTCATGCAGAGGGATATTCCTTTCTTAAAGCAGTATGATACCAAGATCATCGTAAATGTCTGTGGAAAAACAGTAGAAGACTATGTAGACGTTGTGGAAAAGTTGGGTGACGAGCCTTCCGTAGCCATGCTGGAGATCAATGTATCCTGCCCGAATGTAAAAGAAGGCGCTATTGCTTTCGGTCAGAAGGCAGATGCCCTCTACAATATTACCTCCGAGTTAAAGAAGCATGCAAAACAGCCCATTATTATGAAGCTGAGTCCTAACGTAACAGACATTACCGAGATGGCAAGAGCTGCAGAGGCAGCCGGCGCAGATGCTTTGTCTCTGATCAACACCATTACCGGCATGAAGATTGATATTCATAAGAGGACATTTGCCATTGCCAATAAGACCGGAGGCATGAGCGGTCCTGCCATCAAGCCTGTTGCAGTAAGAATGGTATATCAGACGGCTCAGGCAGTGAAGATCCCCATCATCGGAATGGGCGGTATTGCCACTGCAGAGGATGCCATTGAGTTCTTGTTAGCCGGTGCAAGTGCCGTGAGCATCGGAGCAATGAACTTTGTAAATCCTTATACTACAGTAGAAGTAGTAGAAGGAATCGAAGCCTATATGGAAAAATATCATATCGAAGATATCAAGGAGCTGATCGGGGCTGTTAAGTAAACTGTCTCCGCATAAAAACCTCCAAGCCTGCATATATTATACCATGATTGCTCTGCATCGTGGTATAGGTGGCCATTCGGCCATTCCCTGTGGGGAATATGGCCATATAGCCATGATGCGCAGGTTTGGAGGTTTTTTTTATGGATTTGGTAAAGAAAAACATACATATGGACCGCATTCGCAGTGAGGCGGTCAACCAGATTACGCTGGAGGATGACCTGAATGTGCCGGATCAAAAGCCGGATGTCAGTTCCCTGAACTTTGAAAACGGCACAATCATCATTGATGAGGTACGGCCGGGAACGGATCAGGTAAATGTAAGGGGCAGACTTATATTTGATGTGCTGTACCATACCAATGAAGGCGGCAGCAGCCTGATCAGCCTGGAAGGGAAGATTCCATTTGAAGAGAAAATCAACATGCAGGGGATCCGCAGCACAGATGATGTAATGGTGGAGGGACAGATCGAAGATTTAAGTATCAACATCATCAACTCCAGAAAATTAAATATCCAGGCTGTAGTGACTTTAAATGCCTGGGTGGAGGAGCTGTATGATGAAGAGGCGCCGATCGGTCTTTACGGAGAAGATGCTGTGGAATATCGAAAGGCAGCTTTACCACTTGCTCAGATTGCTATCAATAAGAAAGATATTTTCAGAGTAAAGGAAGAACTGAGCCTGCCGTCCAATTATCCGAATATCTTCCAGATTCTCTGGAGCAGCGTAAGCCTTGGAGATATGGATTTTCGTGTACTGGATGAGAAAATCAGCTTAAGCGGTGAGGTACATATCTTTGTTCTGTATGAAGGAGAAGGGGAAGACCATCCGATCAGAACCTTCGAACAGAACATTCCCATCAGTGGTATGGTGGAATGTCACGGCTGTCAGGAGGGAATGGTGGCTGATATCAGGGCAAATCTGGCGCCCCAGGAGCATAACCAGCCCTATCTTACCGTCAGACCGGATTTTGACGGCGAAGAGCGCAATATCGGCGTGGACCTGGTACTGAATATCCTTATGAAGCTGTATGAAGAAGAAAATATCGATATCATTACCGATATCTATGGAGTGACCAAAGAGGTGGAGACCGTTACCAGTCCCTGTACCTTACGCAGGCTTCTGGCCAGAGTGGGCGGCAAGACAAGAGTGAATGAACGCGTCAGAGCAAGAAGCGGCGGTTCCGGAATTCTGCAGCTGCTTCACAGCGAAGGCAGAGTGTCTGTGGAAGACCAGCAGGCAGTGGAAGGCGGCATCCAGTTGAGCGGCAGTGTGTGGATCCATGTCCTGTATATCACAGGCAATGACGAGGCGCCTTACGGCAGCTTCCAGACCCAGATTCCTTTCCAGTATACATTGGAGGTGGCTGACATGGCGCCTGAGGACATGGGCATGGTCCGTGGCAAGGTAGATCAGCTGCAGGTGAACATGCTGGACGGAGAAGAGATGGATGTGAAAGCAATCCTTGCTTTTTCTACCATTGCGTTCCGGAATGTACCCATGAATATGATAAGGGATGTGCAGGTAAGTGATCTGGATACGGCAAAGTTAAGCAGCCTGCCCGGGATGGCAGTTTATGTGGTCAGACCGGGGGATAACCTGTGGAATATCGGGCGGAAATATTATGTGCCGGTGGATACTCTGCGCAGTGTAAACAGATTGGACAGTGATGAGCTGAAGACGGGACAGAAGCTTTTGATCGTAAAGGGCGCGTGATCTGTATATAAAAATGATGGCATTTTGTATGAGATGCCATCATTTTTATTCCTATTCCGACCATTCAATGATACCTTCTTTTATAAAAACTCCCAATTTCTAAGGGGCATGGCAGCAGGTGCTAGATATTCAGGTTGGACAGGTTGATGAAAAAGCCTGGGTAAATACCAACAGGTATATTATCGGTGAATAAGTAAGTTATAGTATCACTGTCTTGGAAATTCCACACAGTAACATTGCTTTTGTCTGGATCTACAATCCAGTACTCACGTACACCTGCAGTGCGGTATTTAAAGAGTTTCGTGAAATAATCCATGCGCCTGCTGCCGGGAGAGACAATTTCTATAATCCAGTCAGGGGCACCAACACAGCCGTTATCGTTGAGCTTATTGGAGTCACAGATCACACTGATATCCGGCTCTACATAGTTTTTGTCATCTTCGTTTAAAAAGACTGAAAAAGGTGCGGCATAAGGTTTGCAGGATCCGTTATTTGATTTGATATATTCCCGGATGGTTCCAAAGAGTTCACCGGATATATCTTGGTGTTTCCTGTTGGGCGGTGCCATGTAATATATCTGACCGTCAATCAACTCTGCGCGTTCACCGTCCGGCAAAGAATAGATATCATCAATAGTGTACAGTTTTTCTTGTGCTAGTGCCATTATAACACTCCTTTCGATAGGGATATAAATATTATGCTTCACGTTCCATTTTTTCATCAATAGCATTTTTAATATATCTATTGACCGGAATGCCGGCTTTTTCGGCGGCGGCTGCTATTTTCTCGTATTTTTCTTTCTGAACGTCTAAGGGAATGCGCTTAAGGTTTTTCTTTGCATATTCGATGCTTGCTCTTTTGCGTGCGTCACTTACTGGCATAATATAACCTGCTTTCTGCCTTTGGGGCGATTTTTTCGGGAGGACCTTTTTCACCTTACATGAGTAGTATATCATACAGTTAACCATACGTACATATACACAACTGCCAAACATGTACGTATATATTTGTGGATTTTAGACAGAGGATCTATTCCATAAAACAGGATAACAGTTGACAAAAAATCCCACATTGTATATAATTAAATACAATCTATGTATACAAAATGCAATCCGGGAAGGTAAGAGTATGAACAGTTATCAGATAAAAGCTTATGCAAAAATCAATCTTGGACTGGATGTGGTCAGACGACTGGAAAACGGATACCATGAAGTGAAAATGGTAATGCAGACTGTAGGCATTTACGATGAGCTGACGCTGACCCGCACAGAGGAAGGAATCACAGTTACCACAGACAAGGAGGAGCTTCCTACAGATGATGGTAATCTGATTTATAAAGCTGCTAAGATAATGATGGAAACTTATCATATTGAAGGCGGCATCCACATACATTTGAAGAAGAATATACCGATCGCGGCCGGAATGGCCGGCGGAAGTACAGACGCTGCTGCTACCTTCAAGGGGATCAACAGATTATATGATCTGGACTGTACACTGGAAGAACTGATGAAACTGGGAGTAAAAGTCGGTGCGGATGTACCTTACTGTGTACTGGGCGGAACGGCGCTTGCAGAAGGAATCGGTGAGAAGCTCACTTCTCTGAATACAGCTCCTGATTGTTATGTTCTGGTAGCAAAGCCACCTATTAATGTATCCACTAAGTATGTATATGAACATCTTGATGCGGAAGGAATTGAAGAACATCCTGACATTGACGGTATGGTAGAAGCCATCTGGGAAGAGAGCCTGCAGGGAATCTTGGACCGCATGGGTAATGTACTGGAAAGTGTTACGGAGAAAAAGTATCCGATCATTGCAGAACTGAAGAACAAGATGAAAGAACTGGGTGCTCTGAACAGCCTGATGAGCGGAAGCGGCCCTACTGTATTTGGTATTTTTATTGATGAAAGAATCGCAAGAGAGGCTTTTGAAACGCTGAAGAAAGAGAATCCGGAGTGCCAGGTATTTTTGACAGGTTTTTATTGATACAGGAGAGAAATCTATGCAGGATAATTTACAAGTGAAAATGGATGAATTTTTACCGCTCAGAGATGTGGTATTTAATACGCTCAGACAGGCAATCCTGACCGGGGAATTAAAGCCCGGGGAGAGACTGATGGAGATTCATCTGGCTAACCGTCTGGGTGTCAGTCGTACGCCTATCAGGGAGGCTATCCGCAAGCTGGAGCTGGAAGGTCTTGTGACCATGATTCCCAGGCGTGGAGCAGAGGTCGCTCAGATTACCGAGAAGAGCATGAGTGATGTGCTGGAAGTCAGAAGGGCCATGGATGCTCTGTGTGTAGAACTTGCTTGTGAACGTATCAGTGATGAAGAACTGAAGGAACTGAAAGCGGCATGTGATAATTTTGAACACGCTGTCCGCAGCAAAGATAATAAGAAAATTGCCAAGGCAGATGTGGAACTCCACGATATTATCGTAAAGGCTACAGGTAACAGCCGTCTTGTTCAGCTGATCAACAATCTGTCTGAGCAGATGTATCGTTATCGTTATGAATATATTAAAGATGCTTCCCAGCATAACCGTCTGATTGAAGAGCATCGTATTATTTATGAGAGTATAGTGAACAAAGACAAGGAGACGGCATCTCAGGCCGCCAAGATGCATATAGATAATCAGGAGAAGGCTATCATGAAGCAGCTGCGTCTGGAACGTGAGAGACGCATATAAGGTGCATCTTTGGAAAATGTAAGGGATAAAAGGATCTATTTTAGAGGAAAAGAGTATAGAGTTCGTCAAAAAGGCAATAATTTCCATATAAAGTAAGAATGAAGCAGGATTTCAGCCTTGCAGAATGGGAGTTTGTTGCATGAGTAAAATAGTAAGCAAAACAGTAAGCAAGATAGCAAAAAGGATTGTTGGCGTCTATTGGCGAGTTGCCGACAGCTGTTGCCGAAAGCTGATTTGTACAGGACTGGTATTGATGGCTGCACTGGGATGGTGGGGCGTGTTATATCCACAACTTTCGCTGAACCAGGATACCTATCGCATTGTTTCAGAGGATGGGACTGTACAGAGAGGCGATGACGTGGTAGAATGGGAAAACGGTGATACTGTTTATATGGAAATATTGAATGCGGAAAGCGGCAAAATCAGATTTCGGAGCAGATTGTGGGATTGTGCATCGGAACTGATAGAGCATTTGAAGGGCAAATAAAAGGATTGTTTTGTCCGCTTATCGGCGGAAAGTGATAGAAAAGGAGCAGTTGGAACGATGAATCAGGACTTAAAACCTGCAGACATAAGTCGTGCGCCGATCGGAGTGTTTGACTCCGGTGTAGGGGGACTGACTGTGGCAAGAGAGATCATGCGGCAGATTCCCAACGAATCCATATGTTATTTCGGAGATACTGCGAGAGTGCCGTATGGAAGTAAGTCCAAGGAGACTGTGACCAGATTTTCCAGGCAGATTGTACGTTTTTTGAGAACTCATCAGGTGAAGACCATTGTGGTGGCATGTAATACTGCCAGTGCATATGCTTTGGATGAGTTGGAGAAAGAGATAGATATCCCTATCATTGGGGTGGTAAAGCCCGGGGCCAAGGTGGCTGCTGAGGTAACCAGAAACGGGAAAATCGGGGTCATAGCAACGCAAGCTACGATCGGAAGTCAGATTTATACACAGTACATAAAGGAAATCAACAGTAATGCCACCATTTACGGAAAGGCATGCCCGCTTTTCGTCCCCCTTGTTGAGGAGGGCCTTTGGCAGGATCCGGTGACGGATGAAATTGCCAGGAGATACCTGACAGAACTGATAGACAGTGACATAGATACCCTGATCATGGGATGCACCCATTATCCCCTGATACGTTCTACCATCGGCAGGATCATCGGGGAGAATGTAACATTGGTCAATCCTGCTTATGAGACTGCTCTGGAATTAAAGTCTATGCTGAAAGAGAAAGGACTTCTCAATGAAGAGACACCCAAGTTGGGTTCCAACCAGTATCAGTTTTATGTAAGCGATGGTGCAGAAAAATTCAAGCAGTTTGCCAATTCCATTATTAAATATGGAATTCTGTCTGCTAAAACAGTGAATATTGAGGAATACTAAAATGACTAAGGATGTATTACTGGCCATTAAAGGGCTGCAGTTCGATGGTTCCGAAGAAGATACAGAGATAGAAACCGTGACATCTGCAGAATATTATAAGAAAAATAACAGCCATTATGTGATATACGAAGAAGCCTTTGAGGGATTTGAGGGTACTACGAAAAATATCCTTAAGTTTAAGGATAATTCGCTGGACCTTACCAAAAAAGGACTTGTAAATGTACATATGATTTTTGAAGAAAACAAAAAGAATATGACTAATTATTCAACTCCTTACGGCGACATACTCATCGGTATTGATGCCAGCAAGATACGTATGCAGGAGGAAGAAGAGAAGATTCATTTAGATGTGGAATATGCGCTGGAAATCAATTACGAGCATCTGGCCGACTGCCATATCAGTATTGGTATCCAGGCAAAGGGAGAATCCGTGTAAATAAAAAGCTGCTGCTTGAACCAAATGGAACAGGCAACAGCTCTTTTGTTTTCAAAATCATTACTTCAGAGGCTTGGCACCGGCTTTTTCCTGAGCCTTTTCCAATGCACGCTTGAAGAAACCTTTCTTCTTTTCAGGTGCTTTGACGGCCTTACCGTGAAGTCCTTTTACATCCAGAACGTAGATACCGCTGACAACGGCTTTTACCTCTTTTTTGACAGGTACGGAATCGAAAATCTTCTCATCACAGATCAGGCACATGATCTGAGGACCTACCTTAGCCTTGATGATAGGCAGTTTGGAACCGCGAAGCATTTTCGGAGTCTGGTCAATGACCATCTGGGGGAGACCGGAATCTTTGATCTTCATACGCTTCTTGTCAATGATCAGCATGGAAATGGTCTGCTTGTTGGACTCCAGCATTTCCTGCTGCTCAGCCTGCTTCTTCTGGGCCTTTTTACCGACGAAATACAATACTACGATACCTACAACCAGTGCAACTAATACACAAATCAATACAATGGTTCCTGTTGACATGGGAAAACCCTCCTAACAAAACTATACTGCGAATCTATTGTAACATTGATTGGGATTTAAAGCAATAAAACATTTGACAGAAATATGAGTTTTTTTTCGCTTTTTTGTGATATAATGAGTGTTGACGGGAGGAACTAAAATGGATGTGGCATTAGAGGTTTTGGGAAACATAGGTGACTTTTTATTCGGACATTTGGTCCTTTGGAATTTATTGTTTGCCATTATCATTGTTTTTTTTGAAAGAAGAGAGCCTAAAAGCGTATGGGCGTGGCTGCTGCTTCTGTACTTTATCCCGTTTCTGGGATTTATTTTCTACCTGCTTCTGGGAACGGACATGCATAAAAGGAAGATGTTCCGTATTAAAGAGGTGGAGGATCATCTCAGCGAAGCTATCCGCCAGCAGGAGCATCAGCTGAAAAGCAGAAAACTGGAGGAACTCGATGCCAATATTGCCAGCTATACGGATCTGGTAGTATATAATCTGGAAAACTGTGGGGCGATGCTGACAGATTGTAATGATGTGGATATTTTTACGGATGGCAACGAGAAATTTGATGCATTGATAGAGGATATGAAGCAGGCCGGAGAATTTATCCATATCCAGTATTATATCATAAAGAATGATGTGCTGTTCAACAGAATCAGAGAGGTTCTGGAACAGAAAGTGAAGGAAGGGGTAGAAGTCAGAATACTTTTCGATGCCATGGGATGTCGTTCGGTGAACCACAGTTATTGGAAATCATTAAATGAAAAGGGGATTATGACGGCTGAATTTTTCCCGGCACTCTTAAAACGTCTTCATCTTCGTATCAATTACCGCAATCATCGTAAAATCGTAGTCATTGACAATAAGGTGGCTTATGTGGGCGGTTTTAACGTGGGAAAAGAATACATCGGACTGGATGAAAAATTCGGTCATTGGAGGGATACCCACCTGCGGATCAGGGGAAATGCGGTGTTGGGCCTACAGCTGCGTTTCCTGTTGGACTGGAACTATGCAGCCAGGGAGAATCTGTTTGGAAAGAATAAATATTTTATGGGGATAGAGCCTCAACACAGAGACAACTGCGAGATTCAGATCATCAGCAGCGGCCCGGACAACACTTTGCAGCAGATTCGCGATAATTATCTGCGTCTCATCAGTAAAGCACAGAAGAACATTTATATCCAGACCCCGTATTTTATCCCTGATGAATCCGTATTTGACGCACTGCTCATTGCAGCACGTTCCGGGATCGAAGTCAATATCATGATTCCCTGCAAGCCGGATCATCCTTTCGTATACTGGGCAACCTATTCCTATATAGGAGACATGGTCAATGCAGGCGCAAAATGCTACACCTATGATAACGGTTTTCTCCACAGCAAAGGACTGGTAGTAGATGACAAGGTCCTCTGCTTCGGAACTGCCAACATGGACATCCGCAGCTTCGCCCTCAACTTTGAGGTCAATGCAACCATCTACGATGAAAACAAAGCCAAGGAAATGGTAGCCATCTTCCGGGAAGACCTGAAAGTCTGCACCAGAATAACCCGCGATCTCTACGCCCGCCGCAGCCTTATCATCCGTCTCAAAGAACAAGTATGCCGCCTGATGTCCCCACTTTTATAGTTTTATGATAATATTAAATTTATAAATTGGTCGCTAATCAGCTGCCGGACACTGGAAGTTCAAATCCAGACCCTCTAAAAACGCCGGTCCTTGGTCGCGGTCTTTTCGCGACCTAGTACCGCTGCGTTTTTAACGGAGCGAAAGCGTGTCAGGATTTGAACTTCCGGTGACCGGCAGTGTCACTGGCGGTTTAACCTACAAATTTCACATTATCACAAAAACCTCTTTTAAAAAGGCAGATTTTATGGTATAAATGTTATTGTATGTCTTTTCAGGGGATTTAAAGAGGAAAATGGGACGTTGGGGCATAGTTACCCGGCGACAGATTAGAATTAGAGGAGATTATGAGAATGAAGAAGAAACTGATTATCGGATTTGCAGCAGTGATGGTGACAGGTATGCTTGCAGGCTGTGGTTCCGATGACAACAAGAACGAGAGCAGTCAGAGCACTGTGGTAAGTACAGCAGAGGGTTCTTCCGCAAGTGAAGAAACTTCCCGTGTCAATGTGTCTGACTTTAATACGGCAGATTATGTAACATTGGGCGAATATAAGAATCTTTCCGTGGCAGTTACACCTATTACTGTTACAGATGAAGAGGTGCAGGCGCAGGCACTTCAGATTTATCAGAGCTATGTTACAGAAGAGAATGGCGGAGTGACAGATCGTGCAGTTGAAGAAGGTGATACGGTAATTATCGATTATGAAGGTAAGAAGGACGGCGTGGCATTCGATGGCGGTACTGCTCAGGGTGCCGATCTGGCTATCGGTTCCGGTCAGTTCATCGATGGTTTTGAGGATGGCCTGATTGGTGTGATGCCCGGTGACACAGTAGATTTGGATCTGACTTTCCCGGAAAATTACGGCAGCAGTGATCTTGCAGGCGCAAAGGTAGTGTTCACAGTTACCGTGCACTATATTTTGCCGGTAGAAATGAAAGATGAAGTGGTGGCAGGCTTTGGTTCTGAAGACTATCAGAATGTAGAGCAGCTGAACGCATATGCGAGGGCAGCACTGGAAGAAGATGCTCAGTACACTTATGATCAGAATGTAGAGTATGCCTTTATCAATGCCATGATGGATAACTGTACCTATCAGGAAATGCCGGAAGAGCTGGTAGCTCAGTATGAGACTACGATTACAGAAAATATGCAGATGATGGCTTATATGTATGGAATGGATGCCGATACTCTGGTATACTATTTCTATGGTACGGACCTTGCAACTTATGCCTCCGAAGGAGGAAAAGCTTCTGCCCAGCAGATTCTTGCAGCACAGGCAATTGCCGAGAAAGAAGGTCTGTTGTTAGAAGAAGATGCACTCAATGAAAGAATTGAAACACTGGCCGCAGAAAATGGCTGTGGTTCTGCAGAAGAACTGTTGGCACAGTATAATAAAGAAGAGTTAAGAGAGAGTCTGATGTTCGAAGATGTATTGGAATATCTGATAGAGAATGGCACTGTAACAGCAGAATAAATTTAAGAATACGAAAGATATAAAACAAGAGGGATAGCCGCACAGGCGGCGGAACGGAGGAAAACATGGATTTAACAGACATCAGAGACTTATACCGGGAGCGTGAGAAGTATATCGGTAAAGAAGTAACCGTAGGAGGATGGGTAAGAAGCAACCGTGATTCCAAGAATTTTGGATTCATTGTCATCAATGACGGTACCTTTTTTGAGCCTCTGCAGGTAGTATACAGTGACAAGTTGGAGAATTTTGAAGAACTTTGCAAGATGAATGTAGGTGCTGCTCTGGTTATCCGCGGAACTATCGTGGAGACACCTCAGGCAAAACAGCCTTTTGAGATGCAGGCAGAGGAAGTGTTTGTGGAAGGACCTTCCAGTGCCGATTATCCTCTTCAGAAGAAGAGACATTCCTTTGAATATTTGAGAACGATCTCTCATTTGCGTCCAAGAACCAACACTTTCCAGGCAGTGTTCCGTGTACGTTCTCTGATTGCCTATGCAATCCATACTTTCTTCATGGAGAGAGGATTTGTATACGTACACACGCCTCTGATCACCGGAAGTGACTGTGAGGGTGCAGGTGAAATGTTCCAGGTTACTACACTGGATCTGAACAACGTTCCGATGACCGATAAGGGTGAGGTTGATTTCTCACAGGACTTCTTTGGCAAGGCTACCAATCTGACTGTAAGCGGTCAGCTGGACGTAGAAGCATTTGCACAGTCCTTCCGCAACGTTTATACATTCGGACCGACTTTCCGTGCAGAGAACTCCAACACAGCACGTCATGCAGCTGAGTTCTGGATGATCGAGCCGGAGATCGCATTTGCAGATCTGAACGATGATATGAAGCTGGCAGAAGACATGATCAAGTACATCATCCGTTACGTTCTGGAGAACGCTCCGGAAGAGATGAACTTCTTCAACTCTTTCGTGGACAAGGGCCTGATCGAGCGTCTGAACCATGTTATGAACTCTGATTTCGGTCATGTAACTTATACAGAAGCAATCGAAATCCTTGAGAAGAACAATGACAAATTTGAATACAAAGTATCCTGGGGATGCGACCTGCAGACAGAGCATGAGCGTTATCTGACAGAGCAGATTTACAAAAAACCGCTGTTCGTAACAGATTATCCGAAGGAGATCAAAGCATTCTACATGAAGCTCAACGAGGATGGCAAGACAGTTGCTGCTATGGACTGTCTCGTACCGGGTATCGGCGAGATCATCGGCGGAAGCCAGAGAGAGGATGACTACGACAAGCTTGCGGCACGTATTGAAGAGCTGGGTATGAAGACAGAAGACTACGCACATTATATGGACCTGCGCAAGTACGGTTCTACCAAGCATGCCGGATTCGGTCTTGGATTTGAGCGCTGCGTAATGTACCTGACCGGTATTTCCAATATCCGTGACGTACTTCCATATCCGAGAACAGTAGGTAACTGCGAATAAGAGTAATTACAAAA
>JBGVLR010000235.1:0-2903 GCA_045124375.1 Acetatifactor sp. | reverse complement strand
ATTATATCTGCCTTATCTACCATTTTAAGAGCATTTAAAATTTTAATTCTCTCTTCTTGTGAAAAAATAGGTTTCCTTTTTTTAATTTTAGTAACATATTCATCATTACACACTCCAACAATTAAAATATCACACTTCTCTTTACATCGTTCTAATAAATTCAAGTGACCTACATGAAATAAATCAAAAACACCCGCGGTATATCCAATTTGTAAGTAGGTAATCACCCGTATCTGTTCCCCACCAAATCATTCTGATACAATACCATCAAAACATTGGAGGTACTGTATTTTATGAGCAAAGAAGAAAAATCCAGTCTCTGGTCCCAGAGGATCCGGGAATTCCGTTCCAGCGGCCAGACCTGTAAAGACTGGTGCGGGGAACACCAGCTCCCTGTTTCCACAATGACATACTGGATCCGGAAGCTGAAAAGGGAAGAAGAATCCGCTGGTGATGCTGGGCCTGTTTTTGCCAAACTCCCTTCCGAAGCAGAGATTGCAATGCGGGATACAGCAGAAAATTCTGCAGCGGTCAGCATCTATATTTCCGGCTGCATCCGGATAGAAACTGCACCATCCTGTCCCCCGGAATTATTCCGTGTGCTGGTAAGGACATTAAAAGAGAATGCTTGACCTGGCAGGAGGTACAACAGTATATCTTGCCTGCGGGGCAACAGATCTCAGAAAAAGCTACAATGGTCTGGCGGCTGTCATAAAACTGAAATTTCAACTCGACCCATACTCGCGCTGCATGTTTGCATTCTGCAACCGCAGGCGCACTCTCATCAAGATTCTGCAGTGGGACGGATCCGGATTCTGGATCCTTATGAAACGTCTTGACCGTGATGCCTTTCACTGGCCGGACACCGCGGATGAGCTCCGGCAGGTGACCATGAAAGAGATGCACTGGCTGTGCGACGGCCTTTCCCTGGACCAGAAAGATGCCTTTGAAGAACACCATCCGAAAATCGTAGTATAATGCAGGTGTCAATTCGCAGAAAGTACGAAAAACAGGAGGTTTCCGGAGACTATTTCTACATGCTCAGGATCCGTTTTTTCTCGAAAAACAGCGGGTTTCATGGTATAATCTTTATATCACATGACAGCCGGGAGAAAAAGGATGGAACCGTTTTTTACAGAAGAACAGCTGAATAACATGAGCCGTGAAAACCTGATCGAGATCATGAAGATCATGAAGGAACAGAGTGCAAAAAAGGACACGGAAATCCAGCTCCTGAAGGATAAACAAAAGGAACTGGAATTCATGAACGCCATGCTCTCCGACCGCCTGGCACTGGCCCGGAGGAAACAGTTCGGTTCTTCCAGTGAAAAGTATGCCGAAGGTTATGAACAGATGGATCTGTTCAATGAGGCAGAAGCATCGGCAGATCCGGAGGCAGAGGAACCGTGTTTTGAAGAAATCCATCCGTCATCCTATAAACGGAAAAAGCGTATAGGAAAGAAGGAAGAAGATCTCTCCGGCTTTGAAGTCACCGAGACCATTGAGTACAAGCTGGCCGGAGAAGACCGTTACTGTCCGGACTGCGGGAAAAAGTACAAGGTTGTTACCAGGGAGACCGTGAAACGTCTGAAATTCGTTCCTGCGAAATTCGAGGTGGTGGAGGAAGTGACCTATGTTTACAGCTGCCCGGAATGCGGTTCCATGAAGCGGCCGGAGAAAATCCCACCGCTGGTTTCCGGGGGAAGCATCGCGACATCGTCCCTGGTGGCCGGGATCATGAATGCCAAGTATGTGAACGGAATGCCTCTGGCACGGCAGGAACGGGAATTCGCCAGATACAATCTGAACCTTTCCACCAAAACCATGGCCAACTGGATCATCGGCTGTGCGGACCGTTACCTGAAACCGCTGTATGACCGGATGAAGGAGGAATTTCTGAAAAGCCGGTACATCCACTGTGACGAGACCCGGATCCAGGTGATCGGCGAACCGGATCAGAAGGGATCCACCCGGAACTGGATGTGGGTATATCTTACGGATGAATACAGCGGCGCCCCGCGTATGGCACTCTTTGATTATGAGAGGACCCGCGCCGGATACCATCCGGTAAAGTTTCTTGACGGACGTTTCCATGGATACCTGACCTGCGACGGCTACCAGGCATACCACGGGCTGGACGATTCCATCACCGTGACTGGCTGCTTCACCCACGCGAGACGCCGCTTTGACGCCGCACTCACGGCACTGAAAAAGGACTTCACCAGGGAGCAGCTGAAAGAGACCGTTGCATACAACGCAATGACCCGGATCGGGGTTCTGTACAAAATCGAGGAACTGATCCGAAACAAAACACCGGAAGAGCGCTATGAGGAACGCCAGAAACAGTCCCGCCCGGTGGTGGACGCACTGTTTGAGTGGCTGCATTCGATGGAAGATTCTGTGGACAGATCTTCCCTTATTGGTGATGCCATTCTTTATACACTGAACCAGGAACCATACCTGCGCCGCTACTTGGATGACGGACATCTCAGCATTGATAACAACAGTGCGGAACGTGCCATCAAGAATTTCGCTGTCGGCCGCCGGAACTGGCTCTTTGCCAAAAGTATCCGGGGAGCAGATGCCAGTGCTGTTGTTTACAGTGTCACGGAAACAGCTCTCCTGAACGGGCTGAAACCATATGTGTACCTGACATATGTGCTGGACCAGATACGGCAGATGGGACCATTTCCAAAGCCGGAAGAACTGGACCGGCTGCTCCCCTGGTCAGATGATCTGCCGGATGAATTCAGGACGAAAAATCAAGGATAAATTAAGCCACCTGATCAACAGGTGGCTCTTTTTGAAAAAACAAGGTACAGATGATTACCTACTTACAAATGGTTCTCCAAAGAAATCATCCAATAAGTTCTCTCCAAAAATACTAGGCATTAACATAAATC
>JBGVLR010000234.1:0-1830 GCA_045124375.1 Acetatifactor sp. | reverse complement strand
AGATATCATACAGTTTATCATTGATGGAGTCCGATAAAACGGACAGCATCAGTCCTTCTTTGTGAACCCAGCTGAAATCCCGGCCATACAGCAGACACTGCAGAAGGCGGTATTCGTGACCGGTTAGGGGAGAGTCTTCTGGGGCAGAAGAAACCATTTCCGGTTCTTCTATCACTGCCGGTATCGGTTCCGGGACCTCCGGTTCTACCAATTCTTCTTCCACAGTCAGTTTTTCCTGGGTAACCGCAGCTTCCTGCCGGATTTTTGAAAGCTGAGCGTAGTCAATCACGATTTTCTTCGCTTCCGCTGCTTTTTTCTCTGCCAGAAGATTCTGCACTTCTTCCCGGATGATTTTGGTGATCCATTTGGTATCCGTTTCGAATTTGATTGGGTGCTTATAGCCATACATTTCCCGCATAATGGCATCAATGGTTTTCAGAATATCCTCCAGCTTTGCGTTGGAGCCAAGACGGGCGGTATGTTTTGTCACGGTCCAGAGTGTGCCCTGGCAGCGATAAAAGCATCGTTCATCCAGGGCATATTCAAAGCTTCTTTTCTTAATGGGATCGCAGAATACTGCCGCATCAAACAGACGGATCTGAAATTGCGTCTGCACGCCAAAAAACTGCTCCACCATGGTTTTCTTCGTTCGTTTTGCGTAATGATCGGATATTCTCCGGAGGGTACGGACAATCACTCTGTCACAGTCAGAGGGGTTCTGTCCATAAAATTTGGACCGGGACAGCCATTTGGGTGCCAGCTGTTTGATGGCATACATGACTTTCTCATCGTCCTGTTCCTGGATCAGATCCAGGACGCAGATGCTTCTGTCAAACAGCACCTGCTTGGAATCTGCAAGCAGATTTGGATCAAGACCGTAATAAACCACATAATCTGTGATCCATTTGTCAAGGTAAGATAGAATTCCAGCATCCAGCGCCCCATAGAGATCCCGAAAGGCGGTCAGCTTCTCAAATCCTTCCAGCGCATCCGTAACACCAACCTGGTTGATCAGCTCATAGATATACAGAAACGCGAAGGAAAGGGAAGTCTTCTGATGATTGCCCTTTCTCCATTTTGTCCGCCAGGAGAAGTACCCACGAAGCTCCTGGTCCGTCAATGCCTGATAGGTAGGATAGTAACGAACCACATCTCCATGGAACGGATAGTCATCTTCGTAATTTGCCAGCAATTTTGCCTGCTTCAGAAAAACAGACTCTCTGGATTGCCATTGGTTCCCGGAGCTGTTCTCCAAAGAACGGGCAGTACGAAGGAGGGAAGGCAATTTCTCTACGGGAACTTCCCGCCGGGGTCTGATGGGTTCGTCCTTAAAGACCTTGTCATAGAACCATTGTGCTGTGTATTTCATTCTGTTGTTATCCAACACGCTGCCCTCCTTTCGCTCATTTGTTCGCCATAATCATACAACAATTATTCTTCTCAGTCAAGGAATTTGCGCTTAGAATCTGCATCCTATAGCATATTCAATTAGATAAAATAGACGGAGACCATAACAGAAACTTTTTATATTGAAATAGTCAGCGATCTATGGTATAATACTAGCGTAGTATCAGAGTTTCACTTAAGTGAAATGTTAGTTTATCCGATTTTGTCAGTGCCCGAAGTCTTTATGTCTTCGGGCTTTTTTGTTCTTCCGCGTTCTTTGCATAGACGCGCAAATTCATCAGCCTGGAAGGGGAGACCCTTCCGGTAAAATTAATATCTTGACATTTATGTCATCAAAGCACTCATCGATTTCAGATGGGTGCTTTTTTATATAGATCGGAGCTTTCTGGCTCCCCCAAACCTTTGTTCCGGGGAGCCTTAGGG
>JBGVLR010000233.1:0-16220 GCA_045124375.1 Acetatifactor sp. | reverse complement strand
GAATCACAGTACACATACACATCCTGATATTCTCTGAAATCCACCGGTATAAAAGGCTCCTCCAGCTTGGCATAGAGTCTGGTAAATTTCATACGACAGAGCAGGTTGATGAGAAATGCCCAGGGGGTATTCTGATTCTTTGCCCCTTTCCGCCATTTTGCAAGCTCCGGGAAGAAGTCCTCCCTTTTCTCATCGAATTCTATAACTTCTTCAAAGAGCCCGGTACTCTCCACCCGGCTCTTCAAATTTTCAAAATTATTGGACAGCTTACTCAGCACCAGTGTGGCCTGTCCCCGCTTTTCCTTCGGCAACTTTAATTCTTTTAAAAATGTCACATATACGTGGTAGTAGGTGTGGCATACGTAAATTCTCTCTTTTGACATTTAAGTACCTCTCATAGTTCACACGAAACCGATAAGCATTCCCTGTTAGTTTACCACATTTCGTTTCATTTCACAACGATATCAGGAAAAATATCATACTTTGCCAGCGCTAAAAGAAATCAGAAAATTTTATTTTCAGCCGTCAACACTCAAAATTACTTTTCGTGGCTGATTATCCTTTCAAATATTACAGTTCACTCCGCGCCATTCGCAAAGTCGCTCATGTGAGCGGTTACTGCTGAAGGATCCAGCCCAGATATATGGTAAGTACCACATGGCATATGGCCGCTGTCCAGATTAAGCATGTGCCGCATCTGATCTTCTTGTGTCCGCTGCTGCCGGCTGCGATATCATCGCTTTCCCAAGCACCGCCGTCTGTGTATAAAAAGACGGCTATTAACGTGCTTACCGCAATCAGGTATCCATACTGTGCCGCCATAGATGCAAGCCATATGAGCAGACTGCCGAGCACTTCACCGGTGCCGGGATCGATGACGAGCCAGTTCACAAGCTGGTACAGCCCCGTAAGGCAATCTGTCCCGGACCAGATGCCGGCGATCACATTAAGCACTGCGATCACTGCAAGACCGGCTGCCGGGCCAGCCGCTCCTGCCTGGGTTGCCACTGTCTGGGCTGCTGACGCTGCCTGGCCTGCTGACACTTCCGGCGCTGCTTCGGCTGCCGGGCCAGCCGCCCGTCTTTTTACACTCCAACCTATCATCACTGCAATAAATATCACGCCATACTGCATCTGCAGCGCTGCCGCCGCACCAAGCAATATCCAGGCAAGCATATTTTTCTTCCTGCCCAAGGCGATTGCTGCACACAATACCATGAAGAAACAGATAGAATCCATATGAATCCAGGTAAGCCCGTTTTCAATAACCACAGGCGAAATAAGCAGCAGTGCATAACAAGTCAGCAGCTTCTTGATATCGGCTTTTCTGCCCTGACCGACCAATCTGTCCCGGATCAGCACCACAGCCGCCGCTGCCACGCCGAAGTCAAAGAGGCTGATGATCATCTTTACTGTCCGGATAGGTGTCACCGGAATATGGGACACCAGCCAGATGAACATAGTATAAAAAGGCGTATGAAGATACCCTATTTCGTCTGTATAAAATTGATTCTGAAAATCAAAGCTTATGTGCCACAGGCCTCCTCTTCGGATGAACAGTGCGATCAAAGTCACAAGCACCCACACAAGCTGTGGCAAATAACGGTCTATTCGCTCATTCAGGTTCTTTTCCCACTTAAACATGTTGCTTCCTCCTGTATATCCGACAATAAGAAATGAGCAGATAAAGTACAAGATATCCTGCCGCGAGAATCCTTGCATCCACCAGAGTCTTTCCAAGAATGCCCGGCGCATAGGTCAGTGTGGCAATCACATGAATCCCCAGTGCAAACCACCATTTCTTCCGATCTGTCATCGCATAGATGATGACCGCCATCTCCAGCAGATATCCGTATCTTTCATGCATACAAGGCAGGAAACACAACACTGTCATGACCAGCCATGTAAAATCAGGAAGAAATTCTCTTGTTCCAAGCTCTTCCTTTGTTCCCAGGATCCACACAGCCTGCACCATGAGAAGCACCAGAGTACCGGTAATGGCCATTTTGCCAAAGACATAGTAAGGTGTATCCTGGAAAAAGGTCCACAGATTAGGATAAAAGTAATACATCTCCGGAAACGTCTTCATTTGTGACAGATACACAGTGAACGTGATTAAAGGAGAACATCCCCCTATGATTGCAGGCAGGCATAATATCTCCATGGTAATGGGAATCAGCAGAAAATAAACAAAAGAGAACTTCTTATTTTTCCAATAATATAACAGCAGAATGGGGAATCCGAAAACAGCCTGCAGCTTAAATGCAAATGCACAGCCCCAGAAAACCATACATAAAACATATTTATTTTTCAGCATACACAGACAGGCAAGAAGCACAAATGCCACATAAACAGAATCACACTGCCCCCAGTAACCACTGTTTAAGATAGCTACCGGTGATAAGAAGATCAGGCAATAGGTGATCACAAAGGTCCTGATCCTGCCATTATGGTCTTCTTTCTTACAGGTGATCGCCAGAGCAGCGCCTGCCGCAGCGCAGACAAAATCAAATAAAATGGAAAAGCTCTTGATTCCCACAATGGGTTCTACAGGAAGATATGTCAACAACCACAGCACCGTGACATATGGCATATTATAGTCACCGGTGTACTGCGACAACACCTGAATTCCGTTTCCGCTCTTTAAATGATCCATCCAAAGAGACAGACAGCTCTGAAAGTCTCCACTTTCACACCAGATTCCCTGCCAGCGCAGCACGAGGCCTATGGCAGATGCCAACACAATGATACCTATTGCTGCGATTTCCCGTTTTTCCCTGATTATCCGTTTCATATTTTCCGTTCCTCTTGTATATCTACTTCTTATCCTGCATGTTCTTTTATTTGCATTTTAGAAATGCACGATGATATAATCTCCCATATCCACAATGGAGCCCTCTTTCGGGAAAGAAGGCAGTGTCAGAGAATATTCCTCCGCCGGCGCATAAGCTTCCGTGTTCAGAAGTGGCTGTAAGCTATGACCATGCATGGAGAAAAAGCGAATCAATTCCTCATCATTGTCGAAAGCATATCTGCCCCAGTCCAGCACGGAGAGAGAAGGGGTCTGCGCCACCCACACACCGTATTCCCTGTAAAATTTCTCCAACAGATGTTCGTCTATAAAATCCGTCAGACGGTGCATCCACTGATACGTCTTGGAGCCATATTCCACATATGCATCTTCTATGATGCTTTTGGGAATCTTGTAGGTTCCTGTAAATACAATGGGCTTGGTGCAATCGAAATTCTTCTCCAGTTCATAGGCGATCTGATTCATGGTATTCTTAGCATCTTCGTATTTCAGGTCATCTACGTAAAACCACTTATTCATGTCCGTACACTGATTCCACAGAATGATGCAGAGTACAAATACGATCAGCCGCTGCAGGAAACATCCCATACGGGGAAACTTTTTCTTCTGAAGCCAGACAGCCACCCCATTCACGGCCATCACTGCCATGAGGCAGCCCCAGGCACTGTACAGGGGCAGGAACTGGGCCGACCGATATAAGGTAGCCTTTCCTTCTATCAGTACCAGCAGGTAAGATGCGATCATAGAACCTGCCATCAAAAGGATGATCCATGGGTCTTTCTTGCGGATGGTACACCGGATACTCACCACTGCTGCCGCTGCAACCGCCAGCACATAAATACCGATGGGATAATACGCCAGCCCGAATACACCGTACATCACATAGACGCGCTTTAAGATCATGGCAAATTCAGACAGCGCTCCCGGTTCCAGCATCCAGCCGATCATTTCCGTCAAAGAACGATGTACCGCCTCATCCTGCAGATACTGCAGACCGAAAATTGCGGTAACAAGAGAGACTGCCACACTGCGCAGGATAATGGCAATAACAGCTACGACTGCCGCCTTACACAGGCTTAAGATCACCGGTATTCCTGCATCATCTGCCGATGCCGGCTCACTTGCCTGTTTCATACTTCCCTGCGCCATCCGCGCACTGCACAGCACGATACACACTGCGGTCAGATACACGATCATAAAAGATTCATAACATCCCACAGCGATCCAGAGGCTCACGGCACTGAGCCCAAGGCACTTCAGATTCTTAATGAGTCCCTGCCTGCCGCTCTCTTTAACGTTCACTGCCTCCCAGAAGCAGCACAGGCTGATCCCGCAAAACAAATAACCGGTCGCCACCCCGTTGTGAAGATAATAAGTGAACACCTCACTGAGCAAGGGATTTGACAGGAAAAGGCAGGAAAACAGCAGGTACCCTACATCCGGTATCTGCTCCCCGAAAATCCGCTTCATCAGGGCACACCAGACACTGACGCCCGCCATGAAGATCAATACAGCGGCCAGTTCCGTCACAAAAGGGGCAAAATCCGCTATGGAAACAAATTTGTTCAGCACGAACATGACCCATCTGCCCACAATGGCAGCCAACCCTTCTTCAAAATAATAAGCATATGGCGTGTCATCGATTCCCACAGTCTGGTGGGTGATCAGATATCCATAGCTCAGCACTGCAGTCAGTGCCAATGCCAGACAATAGCTCTTCTTTTTCCAGAGATCCTTTATATCCTCTATCCAACTTCTTATCATCAGCCGGTTCCCTTCTTGCGTCTCATTGTCGCTTATTTATGCGTTAATTTGTAAATCACAAAATCATAATACATATAGTGGAAGCTGAGTGCTTCCTCATAGTCATATCGCGATTCCATTTGTGCCGGGGTATCTCCCTCAAAACAGATATACCAGATATTTCCACTGCGCGTCTCCAACTGTGGCCACTGAGTAAATGCATCCGTATTTACAAAGGGCAGGCTGTACAGCTTATATCCATAAAGGAAATACTTCAGCTCCGGATGGTATACATTCAGGAAAATCGTATGACCATAGGGGCCTATTATACAGTCTTTCGCTCCCACATTTTCCTCAATAAATTCCTCATAAATCTCAAGTCCCGGATCAAATTCCAACTCCAGTTCCGATTTATACTGCAGGGAAAAGCTGCTTATAACCACCACAAAGACAGCAGTCCTTATTTTCTTTGAATCAATATTGGACATGCCTACCGCATACAGTAACGCCAGGCTTCCGAATCCGGGAAATGCATATCTTCCCAGGAAACAGGGATTGATGTAATAAGAAACAAGTGCTCCGGTCAGCGCCGTCAGGCCAATGGCAGCCACACCCACTCCCGGTGCATAACACTTCTTTCTCCGCATCCAATCCACAGCATAATAGCCTAAACATATAGTTATCCCCATACCGCAGAACATAACCAGAGGAATCGGTGTCTCCAGTGCCGAAAACCATTCTTTGCAGTAATCCATAAAAGTATAGATGGTAGGACGAGACTCTGCAGAGCCAGGGTCATTGGCCATCCGCAGCTGCATCTGATGAAGTGTCACAAGCAGCCAGGGAGAAAATACCACCGCTACCGAAATCCCACTGATAAAATACGGTTTCACCAGCCTATATTTTTTCTTGATGAGGATTGCCCCCAGAAAGAGCAGGTAAATCCACACCATCTGAATCATGGCAAAGGTATGACAGTACACCGTGCATGCGCTGGCAAAGAAGAAGACAAACCATTTTCTCTTATTCCGCACACCGTCAGCTCCCAGATACAGATCGTAGGCAGTCAGACCGGCCAGCGTCATGAAAAACAGCGCAGCCGCATACATCCGCACATTTCCCGCCTGCACAGCCATGATGGGCATGGTGATGGAAAAGAACATAAAATACACAGAAATCTTCTCATCGAAAAGCTTCTTTACATAAAATTTACCCAACAGAAGATATCCTATCATAAAAAGCACTGACATCAGCTTCAGCGCCTGAAAATGGGTGCCGCCTCCGCCCAAATGATAGAAAATCTTCAAAAGCACATAGTAAAAAGGCGAGTGATCGTCAACTGCCGTAATATAGATCAAATCATACCAGGATCTGGATACCATGGATGCGGAATAAGCTTCATCATACCAGAGATTATTACTGATACAGAAAGCGCCCCACACCAGCGCCCCTATGAAAGGCAGGGCATTCCACCAGAAGTGGCAGGAACATAACTTTTTCTTCATTTTTCTTTCCTTTTCTTGCTCATTGCAGTCCTATGTAAGCTACGGCTTAATACAGGCTGCTTTCCTTTACATGTTATTGTCTTTTACAGACCGGTGTCCTTTACAGATTGCCGCACTGATAGATACATACCCCAAGGCAGGCCAGAATCACCGTCACCGGAACGCCGACTGCGATCAGCTTATTATCCTCTTTGCTGATCCTGTCCATGGCACAGGCTGCGGGCACACACAGACAGGCAAGTGCCCAGCCCCAGAAAACGGCCGGCGTATCAATGGCGGATACGAGTCTCAAAGCTCCGCTTCCAAGTCTCTGAACCACATCCCATGGGAAAAGATAGAAAGACAATGCCGTCAGGAAACCAGCAGTCAACGCCAGGAATTTGCAGCTCTTATGCTCTTCCTTTACTCCTTTTACAAATGCCAGCCATGCTGCGCTCAAAAGACATATCAGCATTCCAAGTCCCATTCCCGGATGCCCTTCCTTATAATCATAAGACTGGAAATATTCTCCGAACCGATAACCGTTTGCCATAATGGACTTTATTTGGAGTTCTGTATCATAAAATATGTCCCCAAACACAAGCATCCCAAAGCCCATGATCCTATTCAGTGCTAACACCGTTCCTAATATCACAGGTAACAGGAAACATTTTTTTCTGAAAACCACCGAAGCCACTACAGTCAATGCCGCCAAAAAAAACAAAAGAAGCACATCCATATACCCGATTCCGGCCAGTGCCACCCCGGCAATCACGATTTTTAAAACTTTTCTCTGCCCCATAATTTCTGTAAGTGCCCAGACATACAGAGGAAGCAGCATCCATGCAGCTGCCTTGGCTATATCCGTCAGGTCATAGCAGATATAGATTCTATATGGACATGTCATATATAAAAGGACTCCGAAATACGCCGGCAGTCTCGTCTCTGTTTCTTTAAAGATACTCCGAAAGCACATCATTGATGTAAGCAATGTCCCCACCTGGATCATGCACAGCAGCAGACCGCTTCTGGATATCACTCCGGCCGTTTCAGATACCCGAAAGATACCGTGGAAGACCGCAGCAGCTAATGTGAGCACACACAGAACCCAATACAGATACTTTTCCGTTTTTGCTTTCATTTTAATTTCCATTTTGCTGTCTCCTCTTTCGATAGAAACTGGTTCCCAATATCACTGCTATTCCGATCAGGAAGATGATCACCGGCTTTTGATACCCGATCATTTCACTGCTGCCTGCTGTAGCTGTTCCCAAATTATGAATATCATATAAATAAATGGAAGGTGCTTCAAACACGATCTTATTGACAAGTCTTATCACAGTAAGCAGCACCGGGATACCCGCCACCCCAACTGCAGCCCAGGCCTTATTTCCATACTTTTCTGTCAGCTGTCTGCAGAGAATGGATACCAGCAGTGAAATAAGCACCACAGCCACTGCCCCCGCAGATACCGGTTCACACAATAAAAGTGCTGCCAGCCCGCCAATGGAATACCATTTATATTTTCCGTAGTCCTTTGCCTTTGTATCCTCCATGATCAACTGGTAGATGCCACCGCAGACAATGGGCAGGAAGCACATTGCCACAAATTCGCCCACGTCCCCTCTGCTGTAGATACCGGATATATGATATGGCATCAGAAGATAAAGCATACTGCCCAATAATGCAGAATACTCCTCTTTCACACATTTTTGCCAGAAATGGTAAACGATCAGAGCCGTAGCGATCATCACCAAAAGGACGAACAGCTTATAGGCATTCATAATAGAGAATCCGATCAGCTGAAGCAATGCCGGAATTAACAGGAACAGCTCTCCCGAAGCAATCAGTCCGGTAAGTCCCCGTTCTTTCAGCCAGGTTCCCTGCACAAGACCGTCTTTCAGTGCGGTAATCCGCCAAAGATAAGTAACCGTATTTTCCCCGAAGAAGAAATAATCCGTTAAATAAGGTAAATATGCAAGCACTATGCAGGCCGCCACAGTCCAGAACACTACCTGCTTTTTCACTGTTACCCTGCCATCCAGAATCCGACTTCTAAAACAAATCAAAACATCGACTATTACAAACACCAGCAGCAGCACAAAGGCCAATATCCTGCTGCCCAGACCGGTCTTAGTGACTTCCAGCTGCACCAATGTATCCGTATCACATCCATAGAAAACGTTCTGAACATAGGCAGATGATACCGTGTCCACTACATATACATTAAATTCTATGGTTCCGCTGTCCGAGTGAATCAAGATACCATTACCACGCAATGCTCTGAAATAGGAGGTATCACATTTCAATTCCACATACATACTCTGATCACCGGAAAGAGCGCTCTGTACTTTAATATGATAAACACCCGGTGTCAGTGTCATTCTGTTACTGTCGTACTCCACATAATCTTCCGCACGGACTGCTGCCCCTTGAATCTCTTTTCCGTCAAAGGAACAGATCCCTTTCTCTTCGGTAAAGCTTGCGGCAAACAATATCAACACGATAAGAAGCTCTACCGCCAGCAATATTATAAAACCATTGCGTCCTTTTCTCATCATGCCTTTTTCCTCCGATGAATCAGTCCCATTACTATCAGTGCGACTATTGTCAGTCCGCTGATCAGCTCGCTGATTCTCCAATAAACAGGACTTTCAAAGCTTACCAGTACTGTTCCTTCATAACCTGCCGGAATCACTACCCGGATCACATTATTTTCACCGTAACAAAGTTCCATTTCCTGTCCGGTAGCTGCATCTGTTGCCCCATAGCCCTTGTATAACAGCAACGGAATATCCACGTAACTTTCCAAACCGGTCTGATTGATACATGTCAGTTCCGCCCGCAGACGTCCCTTTTCATATCTTTCTATCTGAACGCCCTCCCCGGCTGCAGCATCCGCAAAGGTAAGCTTCTCAATATCAGTTCCCTCGATCAGATATTCTGCTCCGGAGATATAACCGAAGCCCATACCTTCTTCATTATACAGTTTATAATAGTTCTGTTCCGTGTTTATACAGTCAATCAGATACATACTGGAAGTGGTGATTCCGATTACCGCCACTGCCGTCATGATCCAGTAACCCTTCTTCTGATGTTTTTCAAAATACCACAGACAGAAACCGAAGATCAGCACCAGGCAAACGGTTCCCCATCCCAGGAAACGGTGGGGGAACTGCAGGCTGCTCACCAGGGATGCCGCCACAGAATTCAGAGACTGTATCCTGTCCCACGGGAAAGTATTCAGGCTCATAAGCAAGAGCATCACGCCCGTAAGCGCTGTCAATTTTTCAAACCTGTAACTTCTTTCTTTCAGTTTCCTGAATGCCCCACCAAACCAGAGGATCAAAAACAGAGCCAGAGCGATAACCAGTACCATACCTATCCCTACCGGATGAGAATTCTGCATTCCGTTTTCCCCGGAGGGCATGTAAAGACCATCTTCCCAGAAATGGAACAGCAGCTGTGCACCATAGAGCCCTCTGTCCTGAATGGTTCGCGCGGACACGTGTCTGATATGCACATTCTCGGTCAGATAATAATCCAGGAAAGGCACGAGATACCATGCACTGACGAGCACAGCAGATAGAGCCCCCTTGGCAAGCTCCAGAAAAGTATTCAGGCAGAAAATTTTTCTGATAAATACAAGACAGAACACGATCGTCACGAGCGCAGTTATCTCACATGTCAGCACGTGAGTCTGCATCAGCCCGGCATATCCCACCATTACGGGTATCCAGGCCGTTTTATAACGTTTTTCCTTGGGATTCTCTGTAAAAATGCGGTACAGTCCATAGATGACCAGTGGCAGGAACGTTACCGCACTGCCTTCTCCTACAGCACCGGTAACAATCAGCTTGTAAATTCTGAAAACAGACAGTGTATACAGTCCGCTGCAGACAATTCCGATATGACGTTTTCCGAACATTCTGCTGAAACAATAATAAGAAATCCATGCAGTGGCAATGTTCAGTCCGATGCAATAGGCATTATAGCTGGCAGTAACGGTAAATCCCAGCATACGTAATAATGCCGGGAAATATAATAAGGCATTACAATAGAAAATACCGTTGGCATATCCATGGTCAAACACCCATCTGGGCTCCAGCCTTACCGGGAACTGCCCGCTGAGCAGCCCGTCCTTTACCCCTTCAATCCTCTGCAGGTGATACGTCAGGTCAGCGCCGGTGATACTATACCCGCACAGATACGGTATGGAAGCGATCAGACTGATCACCGCAACACAGAAAAACACATGCTTCTTCTCCTTATCCACGGCGTAACACTTGTCATATTCATAAAATGTAATGCAGGCATATCCCAACACTCCAAGAAAGATCACAATGGTAAGAAGCATGGTCCATAACTTATTTGTCTCTACAATATGAAGGCTCCCGATGGTCAGATTCCCGGTCCCGCCGTAATCAATCACCACCGCTAACCTTTCTGTTTCCTCATACAGCCACATGTTATATCCCGTCTGATTCAGAGCACTGTACATATGCTCATCGTTACAGAGAAGCCCACCGGTAAATACGGTGCCGTCCTGTACATTGCACAGCGCTGCCAGATCTGTATCCGTCTCATATTCCAGTTCGATTCTGTATACCCCCGGCTTCAGCTCGATTCCGGTATAGACCTCGTACTTTCCCGCAGCAGTTTCCTCAGTAAAAGAAGCACTGCCATCATAGAGATATTCCCGGCAGGGCTTTGCAATTTTTATTCCTAAAAAAATAAGGAGCAGGAGAAAGATCGCCGTAAATATGATGAATGGCTTCTTTTTCCACACCTTTAATTCACGCACTTTTTGTATCAACATGGCATTTACCTTTTTATCCTGATTTTGTCTACATTTTACCATGATACCCCATTTTTGTAAAGCCAAACGCCATTGCGCCCTTTTCTCATTTTGGTGCTGTTTGTTTTACCTGTTCCCTGTATGTCCGGGGCTTTTGGTAAGAAAACCATCTTCCGCCTCCCAGTCAACTTGTCAACCTCTCAAATCAATGCTATAATAAGGTAACTTCCGACGGGAGCCGGATAGAAAATCACTTAAAAGAATGGAGAAATAAGACTATGGAAAAACCAGCTATTTTCGGCGGTACCCCTGTTAGGACCACTCCTCTGAGTTACGGGAGACAATATATTGACGAAGAGGACATTCAGGCTGTAGCCGATACGTTAAGAAGTGACTATCTGACTTGCGGCCCCCGTATTACACAGTTAGAAGAAAAGCTTTGTGAAGTAACCGGAGCTAAATACTGTGTGGCAGTAAGTAACGGTACTGCTGCCCTGCATATTGCGGCAATAGCAGCAGGTATTAAAGAAGGGGATGAGGTAATCACAACTCCCATTACCTTTGCAGCTTCTGCCAACTGCGCTCTTTACTGCGGTGCCCGACCGGTATTTGCAGATATTAATCCTGATACTTATAATATTGATCCTGCTTCTATCAGAAAATGTATTACTGACAAGACAAAGGCTGTTGTAGCAGTAGATTTTACAGGTCAGGCAGTAGAACTGGATGAAATCCGCGCTATCTGTAAGGAGCATAACCTGGTTCTGATCGAAGATGCTGCACATTCTATTGGTACGAGATATAACGGACAGCCTATCGGCAGTATTGCAGATATGACTACCTTTAGCTTTCATCCGGTGAAGACTGTAACTGCGGGAGAAGGCGGTGCTGTAACTACTAATGATCCTGTGTTGTATCAGAAGCTTCTGTTAGCCCACACTCACGGCATTACCAGAGACCGCAGTCAGATGGTTCATCCCACTGATGATCCATGGTACAATGAGCAGGTAAATCTCGGTTATAATTATCGTATGACGGAGTTCCAGGCTGCCCTGCTGATGAGCCAGTTAAAGAAACTGGAAGCTTTTTCTAAGCGCAGGAAAGAAATCGTAAAGATGTATGACGAAGCTTTTTCTAAGCTTCCTGAGGTGAAAGTGCAGAAAGATATACCGGAATCTGATACCACAAGGCATCTGTACATCCTGCAGCTTGATGACAGGATGCTTAGCTGTACGAGAAGAGAATTCTTTGATGCATTACATGCGGAGAATATTTATTCTCAGGTTCACTATCTGCCCGTTTACTGGCATTCACATTATGAGAATCTGGGGTATCCTAAGGGAATTTGCCCCAATGCGGAACATTATTACCAGCAGTCTATGAGCCTGCCTCTGTATTATTCTCTCACGGATGAGGATGTGAAAGATGTCATTCATGCAGTTGAAAAGCTTGTAGCCCATTATAGAAAATAGGTATTACAATACCGAGGGAGGGGTCCGTTGTGCTTACCGCAATGCTATTGATATACTGTAATTTTCGTCTGACCAGTGAAAGCGATTGCCTGGAGTCGTATCTTAAGGCAATCGCTGCATGGGCCTTGCTTCTTTTCGGTGCCACCGAACTTCTCTCTGTGTTTGCAGCAGTTCGTTTTGTACCGGTTCTGCTGTTTTGGCTGATGACAGATGTATTCCTGTTAGCTGTACTTTTCATTCGATGTCATAATAAGAAACTTTCTTTCCGTGAGTGTGGTAAAAGGGCTCTGCCCTCTTTCACATTGTTTCGGGCAAAAAAGTATATTGTACTTTTTTTGATCAGTTTATCAAGCGTTGTCCTGGCCCTTACAACAGTTCCCTATAACTGGGACTCCATGACTTATCATCTGTCCCGTATCGTCCACTGGGTACAGAATGGTTCTGTTGCACACTATGCCACTAATTGCATTCGCCAGATTGCCAGCCCGGTTCTGGCAGAATTCGTCAATCTCCACGTATATATCCTGACCGGTGAGAGTGATAAACTGTTTGCGTTGCTTCAATGCTTTTCTTATCTTACAGGAGCGGTTATTGTATTTCAAATTTCTCATAAAATAAAGTGCAGCAACTTATTCTGTTACATTGCTGCACTCCTTTATCTCACAATGCCTTCTGCCTTTGCAGAAGCATTGACTACACAAGTAGATAATTTCGCCACCTTGTGGCTGTTGATTTTTACTTATCTTCTGTTGGATTTTACAGATATGAATAAGCCTTTAGACCTAAAACGCCGGACCATTTCAAAGGTATGCTGCATGGGACTTTGTGTATCCTTAGGTTACCTTACCAAGCCCTCCGTATGCATCGCAATGGCAATTATGGTTTTATGGCTCTTAATACTATGTATTTTGCGAAAAGACCGTTTTTCAGTCATTTTGCGTCTGGTTGGCTGTGTTCTTCCTGGTATCCTGCTTCCTATGATACCGGAATTAATACGCAATATCCATACGTTTGGGGCAATTTCTGCTCCTTCCGTAGGCAAAAGACAATTGGTCGGGACCCTGAATCCTCTATATCTGTTAGTGAACCTTGCCAAAAACAGTACTTATCACCTGCCTAACGTGTATATAAAAAATTTTAATGCCTTTCTTTTAAAAGCGCTTCGCAAGTTCTCATTACTGCTTGGAGTCGTTATGGATGATCCTTCTATTTCAGAAGACGGTCGTGTATTCAGCTTGCACTCCGCTCCAAATTATGGGCATGATACCGCTTTAAATCCAATCATCAACTGGCTGTTCTTCTTCTGCCTGCTGTATGCACTGATCCATTTCCTTAAGAAGCGTGCTCCTAAGTGGTATACCAGCTACTCTCTCGTGGTATCCGTATGCTTTATCTTTTTCTGTACCGTACTGCGTTGGGAGCCTTTTGTCAGCAGATATATGGTATCTTATCTGACTTTACTCTGTCCTATGATCGCTTATCAGCTGCAACAGATGACCTCTGCTTCCCGAGGCCTGCGCACCGGTATCATAGGAGCCATCTGTTTACTTTGTGTGATTGATGTTGTGGAGATGGGCACTTATCACCATAACCTCTGCATTCTTTACGGTGCCAATGAAACTCCCTACGGTTATTTCGTTAATCGCAGCAATGAATATGCCCCCTATCAAAGCATTTGTCAGAAAATAGCTGATTTGGGCTACAGCCAAATCGGTCTGCGCATGGAAGAAGACGACTATGAGTATCCATTATGGAAGATGCTTCCCGAATCTTCTTATCGTATGGAACACGTCATGGTCAGCAACCAATCCGCTATCTATGCGGATTCTTCCTATCAGCCGGAATGTATTATATGGCTGGGGAGTCTGAGCGAAGAAGAAATACACTATAATGGTCAAATATATCGTATTCAATTAAAGGTCGATGACAAACATTATTTATTGGTAGCAGAATAAAACGTTAAGGGGCTGTTGCAGAATGATTAATTTAAGATCATTCTGCAACAGCCCCAAATATATTATTCTCTGGAACCCTCCTTTGTGAAATTATCATTTTTCCAATAATCTTGTTCTCTGCACAACCAGACATAATCTCCCTCTTCTCCCTGCAGCTTAATCGTAGAAGAGAAAAAGGTGTTATCCCATACAGCAATCAAAAAAATAAACGCCAATAATACACCAAAGGCCCAGATTCCTTTCTTTTTCATTAAATGAGTAACTTTTTCCTTTTTATTCAACCAGTTGCAGACATTGTTCGCACATTGCCGATATCCCTCAAAAGCATATGGAATAAGCAATACGAAAAAGATAATCGTATATTGACATTTTGCTTCCCAGAATATATGGAAGATAAATCCTCCGATAAAAGCAACTAAGGGAATCGCCTTTCGAAGTTCATGCTGCTTTCTGCAATACATAAGATACAATACCATACCAAATAGATAAATACTTTGCACAATATCTAAAACCACAGTCAGTATAGTATTTACAATACCACCACTGTACAAGATATCTTTCATCCAGTATTCCAGTGTACCATGAAGGTTTCCCTTTACTACAATTGCAAATCCTTCAAATGTAGGATTGTTCCAGATTGATGCCACTTTGCGGTTAAAAAACCTCAAGGCGTAATCTTTTTCCTGTCGGAATAACATAAGTGAATCTGATATACTTTCCCAGGCATCTTTATCCATACGTTGCACTGAATATCCATTTTCGGCAAACAGCTTCACTGAGTCGCCGTTATACCAACCAGGAGCCACGTTACTTTCCCGAAGCCCCATAGCTACCCAATAGCTTGATGGAATTCCCTGGTCTGTTATGCAACCTGTAATTCGATGCATCACCCAGGAAGGAACTTTCATTCCCACCAACAAAATCCCAGCCAAAAGCATGACTGTCAAAACATATTTTAATCTCTTTTGACGAATTGCTTCCACTATCAACACAAGACATATTGCAATGGCATATATCAGGAAATTATTCTTATATAACACTGCCATAAAAATGCAGCCCGCGCTACCGAGGAGATATCTTAGCTTTTCCTTCCCCATATAAACCACGATAAGATAAATAGCCCAGATTCCCAAGCTTAATCCCGGCAAATTCCCATATAAGTATTTTACATAACCCCATAATGGCAGAAAAAACAAAACACCTGCATATGTAACCAAAGCAACTCCCTTTTGAAAGAGATGCTTAGCCAACCCATAAAAACCTATAGCCAAGAGAAGATAGTATATCACATTTACTCCCTGAACTGCCCAATAGGTATTCTCTCCGAATACCAGCATCAATGGTGTATAAAGCAATACCAGTCCGTTTTGAAAGGGATACCAGGAAAAATATCCGTCCTGTTGCCACATTTCATAGTTTCCACTTATAAAACTTTGTGTTCCCTCATAAACTATCCTCTGATCATATACTAAATCAATATCTGTATTTCTCACAAAAACTGTTATAAGGACAAACCAAAGCAGCGTAAGGATCACTAATATACCATTTGACTTTGACATTAGCCTGCTGTACAATCGATGCATCAAAACCCCCAAGCCTGTCACACCCAGCAATCCCAACAGCATTAAAATCGGAAAATCTTTAATATAATAAGTCTTTTCCGTATCATACCATATGACACATGTAGAATATATACTGCTGAGAAACAAATAAAAGCAAATAATCCCCAGGAAGCTATATACTACAACATTTCCCGCATTCACAATCCATTTTTGCAACTTAACACAACACTCTTTAGCCATTCCCCCTAACTCCTTAAGACGATTAACGCTTTTCCTCTGAATTAGTCTTTTTAGACACTTTGCTCAGTTTCTTTCTGATCACATACTGCGGTGAATTATTCATACTGATATAGATTCTTCCGATATACTCGCCGATCAGTCCCAGCATCACCAT
>JBGVLR010000232.1:0-3188 GCA_045124375.1 Acetatifactor sp. | reverse complement strand
GTCTGCCCTTTGGAGTGGAAAGAAGCGAAAAACCTGAGGTATATTGGCTGTTTTTCACTTAAATTTCCTTAACTAAACCAAAAATCGGTCATTTTTACCATTTGGAACAGAATGAAGCTTATTTATTCAGAGGTTCCCTAGGGCAGAGCATAGACACGCAATGGTGGAAATGCGGGTATTGCAGTGATCCTTATTCTTCAATTCATAGAGTAAATTCGGGGATATATGGGCATTCAGGCACATTCTCAGCGGGCTTATATTTCTTTCTTCACATAAATCATATATTCTTGTCAGAATTGCAGTTTGAAGATTCATAGGAACCACCTCCGATTTTTTTATGGTATCTGATACTATGAGGAAACATTACCCCATCTGGGATGAATTGTTGAAATCTGGAGAACTTCGTTGATTGTGTGCGATATTTGTACGAATAGTATTCGTTTTTATACAGATTTGCGAATGGACAAAGAAAGGGAAAAGTGCAATAATACTTATTAACAGGAGGGGAAACCATGATAAGCACGGTAACAACATTAGATTACGCGCATCTGCTTGCGAGACATTTGAATAATGATAATCTGCAGTGCGCCGCAATCACTGTGTTGTTCGAGCTGGGAATTCCCACCAGCAGGATCGGATTCGATTACCTGGTTCACGCAATCGTACTGCGTTATGAGAATCCTGCAATGTTGGTCACGAAAGAGATCTATCCTGAAGTTTGCAGTGAGTACGCCGGAAACCTGAACACCTTTCAGGTTGAGCAGGCAATTCGCGCGGCAATTTCTGCGGGATGGAAGCGGAGAGATGAAATGGTTTGGAGTTTCTATTTTGCGCCTGATGGTGAAGGCAAGCTCCATAAACCAACAAACTCCCAGTTTATTTCCAAAGTGGCCTATTTTCTGAAGCTCCTGCTGATTTGCCATGAGAAGGAGGCCCACTATGAGAAATAACTCGGCCAACCTTCGGGAAGTGTTGCAGCGGATGTCCACGGAACAGTTGGACGAACTGCTCAATGAGCAGATCCGGACAAAAGCAGGCGACGGAGAAGTCGTCCGCCAGATCCTTCGGATCCTGCAGGAGCGGGAAAAGGGCTTCCCTGTAGAAATGACAATTGAAAAAGAGAAAGCCTGGGAAACCTACCAGAAAGAGATTGCCCAGGAAGACAGAAAAGCTGCCCGTCCATTCAGAATGTCATCCGGTATACTGAAGGCAGCCTCTGTATTGATTGTGCTGGTTATGCTGTTTACAGTCCTTCCCCAGCAGGCACAGGCAGAAACCCTGTGGGGAAAGCTGGTACGCTGGACAGCCGGCATTGTGGAATTCTTCAGTCCTGACGATAATGAGCATCGACTTGTCCCATACCAATTCGAAACCGATAACCCCGGACTGCAGCAGGTGTATGAGGCTGTAACAGAACTGGGTGTTACAGATCCGGTGGTCCCCACCTGGCTCCCGGAGGGGAGTGAATTGCTGGAATGCAAGGTGATCGAGACATCAAGGAAGAAGGGCATCCTGGCAAGATTCTTGGTGGATGGAAGCCAGATGGTTTATGAAGTTGATGTTTGTGTAGATGAATATCTTCATGTGTATCATGGGGATAAAGATTCTACAATTAAGTATGAAAACGGTGAGATAATTCATAGTATTATCCCAAATGATGAGATGTGGACTGTAGTGTGGACTAGAGATAATGTTGAATGCTTCATTGCGATAGATTGTCGAGAGGATATGTTATACAAAATTCTTGAGTCAATCTATGTAATGGAGGATAAGTAATGAAGCGATTTTCTCAGTTCGTTTGTATTATTCTTGTAATGGTAATGGTTTTACCGACAGCGGTATTAGCTTCTGTAGAAACAGAACCTAGAATCAGTCAGTTTTTTGTTCGTCATGGTGCGTACCTTGAAAAAATATCCAGCACGTCATTTGAGGTTTGGTTTGATGTAACTGCTGTAGAAGGAATGCTTGAGCTTGGTGCAAAGACAATTAAGGTTCAGAGATCTTCTGATGGTGTCAATTGGTCGACAATGAAAACATACTCGAAAGATGACTACTCTCAAATGACTGATACCGACACTGCAGGTCATGCTGATTGTGTTACTTATACTGGTGCAAGCTCTGGGTATTATTACCGGGCTTCTGTTACTTTCTATGCGCGAAACAGCTCCGGAACTGGCGAATATACGATGTACACTTCGTCCATCACTATGTAAAACCTATTTTCGGGTAAACAAAAATAATTAGAAAAATCCTCTTGGCAATTGAAAGACCCCTCCCGGAAACGGGAGGGGCGTTTTTAGTGCAGCCATTCTGCAAGGGTGGCGATGAATACCAGATTGGAGGGTGCCTTCTCTTGCCTGGGAAAGTAGACAGCCCATGCATCCGGATCCCGGCGATCCCATGCCGAATGGATCACCGCACGAATAGGCCTCTCGACCGAATGGGCATTGGGAAAACCGAAGAACTTTGCCAGGAAAGGATAAAGCTCTTTTGTCATGGATGGCCTTTCGCTCAGGTAGTAATGATGAATCGCCAGGCAAAGAACGTTGTACCCAATGCGATGCACCGGAATCCCAAGCTCATGCAGCATCCTGCGTATTTGATCGTACTGTTCTGATGAGATTGTCATGCGGATACCTCTTTTCGACTTATTTCCGCTATTAGAATATCACGGCGGAGGATGCCGAAACAACCTATAATATCCGAGAAAATTCGAGAATTTTCGAGCCTTCAAAAGACAAATTCGCGAATAAGTTCTCTTGCTACGGACAGCTTCACGTGCTCAAAAAAATGTACTCTGGTGGGTGGGAAATTATGTTAGCAATTTCATTAGCAAAATGTCATTCGTGTTAGCATTCTTAGTATGCCAAACCGTGCGAGGCTATTCCTAAAAGAATTAAGAATAATTAGAAATACATAAGATTTTTTGGAAAATATGAAAAAGCTGCTCAGACAAAATAAGTCTGAACAGCTTTTCAATGGTGGAGCCGAGGGGAATCGAACCCCTGTCCGAAAGCAACTTGGAAAGAACTTCTCCGGGCGCAGTCTGTTATTTACATTCCCTCAACCGACCGGGAACAAACACCCTGTCGGAATCAGTAGCTTCATGATTCATGGTGCGCGCAAAGCTTTGCGCACGCACGGTCTCCACTCAAATCACACCCGAGCCCGGCTCGTGGACCTTCCGG
>JBGVLR010000231.1:0-5740 GCA_045124375.1 Acetatifactor sp. | reverse complement strand
GATCAAGCGGTATGAGTAACAAATTACTCTCCTTTATAAAAAAAGAATATCCAGTAAGTAAGGCAGATTTATTTGCAGTATTTATAGAAAAAGGTATAAACATGGCACAACCCAATGGATTTCTATCAATGATAACAATGCAAGCATGGCTATTTCTTTCGAGCTACACTGAGTTGAGAGCTATACTTTCAAAAAAACAGATTATCTCTCTTTTACAGATTGGATTTAATAGTTTTCCGGAGTTGAATTCTCAAATTGCACATGCAGTAACTTTTTGTATAAGAAATTGTGTTAATGGAGAATATGTTGGGAAATATTTTAATTTAAATACTGGTAAGACTTCAGACGATAAAGAACAAGTGTTTTTTAATCGTAAGCAGGAAATAATCTGTACCTGGACAAATTAAAAAATTCCGTTCAACAAGTTTTGCTTGCCAAACGGAACATAACGATTATTTTTTAGTTTTTGTCCTGCAGGAATCCGGGAGTTCATCAGACCAGGGAAGAAGCTTCCTGATCTCGTCTTTATGTTCCTCCGGAAACGGACCAAGATCTTTCATCTTCTCAAGAAGATATGTCAAATAATTGTATGGTTTCAATCCATTCAAAATGGCTGTTTCGGTAATGCTGTATATAGTGGCACTGGACTCAGCTCCTTTGATGCTTTTTGAAAACAGCCAGTTGCGGCGGCCTATGGCAAAATTTTTTATTGCCCGTTCCGCTGCGGAATTGTCTATGGAAAGGTGTCCATCATCTATATACCTGCGCAGATATTTTTCCTGATTTAAAGCATATAATACAGCGTCCCCTATCCGGGAAGAACGGTCAACTGCATCCTCCAGTGTGTGAAGCCACCCGAAGAAAGCCTCTAGAAGCGGTTTCGACTGCTTCTGACGCTCGATGTATTTTTCCTCCGGTGATCTATCGCGGATCAGTTCCTCTACCTTGTAGAGCATCCCAATCCGGGCCATCGCCTGATATGCGGTTGTTTCCTTCAGCTGCTCTTTCGTAAAGTCTTTCTTCATGATCGTGAGACATTCATCAAATCTCCTTCGGGCATGGGCAAAGCAGCCTGTGACCGTAATACCTTCCGGAAGATTGTGGTACGCCTGGTAACCATCACAGGTAAGGTAGCCCTGATAGCTGTCTCCCAGGAATTCCAGAGGATGATACCCGCCCCTGGTCCTTTCATACTGGAACAGGACCATTCTGGGATGCCCGCTGTATTCATCCGTCATATATACCCACATCCAGTTCTGAGTGGACGCCTGCTGTTCCGGCTCATCCAGCACCTGGACTCTGGTCTCATCGCAGTGGGCATACCTGCACCGGAGAAATTCCTCCTTCATGAGATCGTATACCGGCTGAAGGTACCTCTGGGCACACAGGATCATCCAGTTTGCCATTGTCTTTGTGCTGAGATTCAGCTCATACCTGGCAAACTCCCGCTCCTGACGGGCCAGCGGCATGCCGTTTACATACTTTGCATTCATGATGCCTGCAACCAGGGATGGGGTTGCGATGCTTCCCTTCAGAAGCGGGGTGTCTTTGTCCGGACGGACCATCCTTCCGCAGTCAGGGCAGCTGTAGACATATGTTTTTTCTTCCACCACCTCAAAACGTGCCGGGATAAACTTTAATGTCTTTGTGGACTCCACAGTCACCACTTTATATTTTTTTCCGCAGTCAGGACAGTACCGGTCAGAACCTTCCAGCTTATGTTCGATCACTTCAGTAGTTGGGAAAGCAGCAAGATCCTCATCCCTTTTTCCGGTCCGTTTCTTCCGCTTGTAAGAAGAAGGATGTACCTCCTCCATTTCCGGTTCCGCAGACTCCGGATCTGCTTCCTGCTCAGCTTCATTGAAAAGATTCATCTGGGTATAGCCGTCCGCATATTTTTCACTGGAGCTTCCAAACTGTTTTCTTTGGGCAAGTGTCAGCTTATCTGATAAAAGGGCATTCAGGAATTCCAGTTCATGCACTTTTTCCTCCAGGATCTTCTGCTTTGTTTCCAGTTTTGTCTGGTGATCCTGCATCAGCGTTATGACCTGTGCGAGATTTTCACGGCTCATATTCTTCAGTTGTTCATCTGTGAAAAATGGCTGCATTCCTGTGTCACCCCATGTCTTTTCTGATATATGGATATGATACCATAAAGCAGTGCCATGTTCGAGGAAAAAATGTCCTTATGAATAGAGGAAAAAAAGCTGGAAATCTGCAGAATTTCGTCTTTTTGCGGATTGACAGGATCTTATCCTGGTCACACAACGATCTTTGGATGGTGCTCTTCGAAAGCCCCCTTCGGATTGATGGACAGTCCATCGCAAAGCCAGTGTATCTCCTTCAAAGTTACCTTCTTCAGTTCATCCGGTGTATCCGGCCAGTGAAAAGAGTCCCTGTCAAGACGTTTCATCAGTATCCAGAAACCCGATCCATCCCATTGGAGTATCTTGATAGAAGTGCGTCTGCGATTGCAGAATGCGAACATGCACCGGGAATAAGGATCGAGATGGAATTTCAGTTTGATGATAGCCGCCAGACCATGGTAGCTCTTCCGCAGGTCAGTGACTCCGCATGCCAGGTAGACCGTGGTACCGCCTGCCAGTTCAAGCATACGGCTTCAGAATGCTGACCAGTGAAGCCAACAGTTCTGTCGGACACCCGGCAGAGATCTCAATGCGGATGCTATTGAGAAAGAAAGTAACTGGTGCATGGTCACAGGATGTTTTGGAAAGCTCACTTTCGGAAGGAAGACGGGCGAAAACAGGTTCCTGCTGTTCCACGGATTCAGATCTGTCAGGATTCAGTTTTCTGATCCAATAGCTGAGCGTAGAGAGCGGGAGCTGATTCTGGCAACACCATTCTTTACGGGTCAGACCGCTCTCCTGAAAATCCTGAATACGGTTAGACCATAACTCATCTTTGGTGATTGATTCATTTGTATCCATGATCTTTTATACCTCCATTATCTGGAGATTATTGTATCAGAAAAAAATATACAATTTAAGGTACGTCTTTTTTCCTACTTACGTCCAAAGTGTTCGGAAACGACAAAGGCAACGCTTTCTGCTTCTACTTCTTTTGTTGCTTTATCTTTCTGAGCAGGAAGTTTACGGATCGGTTTTGTGGTATCAATATCATGCAGCCGGGAGTGTGCTAATTCATGAATGGCGGTTTTAATGGTCTGCAGTTCACTCATTCCCTCGTTAATCACGATCCGCTTGTCTGTCAGGCTGAAATATCCATTTGCTCCGCTGGTGATGGATTCAAATTCGATGGGGACAGTGGAAGTGCGACAAATAGCATCCATAAGTGTATCGTATTGTTCCACATCCCCATTCAGCTGAGGAATATCCAGTTCCGGAAGCGGTTTTCCCTCAGTGTCTGATACATCAAATACGGTGACGACTTTAAATGCAGGACGTTTGATGGCAATACTTTCCATGACCGGATCCCCGTTCTCGTCCAGAACAGGAAGCTTGGTAGCTGGATCAATTTTTTCACGCTCGACAAATGTATTGGTCGCTACTGGTGCCGGTGCAAAAATTTTGATACCGTGTGATCCTTTTTTAGGATGGCGTTCAAATTTTCTGTCCCAGGTGGTATAACCGGCCACCAGTGAAGCATCCGGTTTCTGCATTGCGATGAGAATGGAGTTACTGTAACTGTAGTTGTGAAAACGGGACATTACTTTCAGATAATCCTGATATTTTTCGGAACTGAGGAAATCTTTGATTCCGGCTTCCAGCCGTTCGGTCACTTCCTGAATCCTTTTTTTCTGTGTTTCATGAGAGGTGTTGCTTTGGGACATGGCTAAAATCTCCTTTATCATGCCGCCGGATACGAATATACCTGGCGGGAAATTTACAAAGAGTGTTCCTTTTTGTTTGCAGATGAGGTTTTCTGCTCATTGGCAAATATCTGTGCTGCCTTGAGTTTGTTCAGTATGGAAGGTTTCTTTGGTGTGTCAGCATATGCCTGAAGAGGAAGGGCAAGTTTGGGAAAAGATGTACTCTTCGCTTCTGTATGTTCGTGAAAAGCAGTATCCACTGCAGATTTAGTTGATGAAGGTTCAGATATAACCTCTTCGCTGCTGATATCCATATCCAGCATGGCATTGACTTCATTTAATCGTGCCTGCTTCTGAGACAGTTCTTCTTCGTGCGAAAATGGGCGATTTAATTCTGCTCTGGCTTCAGTTATCTGGTTTTGTAGGTCTTGAAGCCGTTGCTTTGCTGATTCTATTTTTGTTTTGATGTTTCCTAAAGCATGGTTGATTCTTGTGATATTGCCGGAAGGGTCGGTTCCCACCTCTGTTATGTGGCTGATTTCTCCCTTTAGTGTCAGATTGAAATTTTGCGTAAAAGAATCAAATTGTACCTGCATGGAAAATCCGGCATATTCCCCAATCGTACCGCCGGAATGAACCGCTTTCAGTCCGGCGCAGGCAGCAATTATTGCTGTCCCGGCTTCTTTTCGGTCTCTGTATTCTTTTCCGGCGATGGTCATTTTAAAGTGCTCCGTATCAGCTGGGAAATTTGCGTTTACAGTGTCCTGGTCTTTTTCCAGACCACTAATGAGTGCCGAGGTTTGGGAAATCTGTTTTGGATAGGTTTTCAGAAGCAGATCTTCCAACTGATAGTGCCGGCTGGTATGACTGGCTTTCATCAGCTGAAGCTTGGATACCTGCATATCCAATTCAGTCTTTTCCATAATTAACGGATTGCCGGATGCCAGAGCTTTTACTTCAGCATATTTAAGAGATACTTCATCTGTATCTTCGCAGGACCGGGCCGGTGATTTACTGGTCATGACCTGACCGATAAACTTCTGTTTGTTCTCCAATATCTGCCACATATATGCATCAAAGGTGCTTTCTGTCAGGTAACGGAAAATGTGGACGGATTCATTCTGGTTGCCCTGCCGGAGAATACGCCCTTCCTGTTGTTCTACGTCAGATGGACGCCAGGGGACATCCAGATGATGGAGTGCAACAAGTTTATCCTGGATATTGGTTCCTGCACCCATTTTAGAAGTAGATCCAAGAATCACTCGTACCTGACCGGAGCGGACTTTGGCGAAAAGTGCTGCTTTTTTAGCATCCGTATCAGCATCGTGAATAAAGGCAATTTCTTCCGGCGGGACACCTCTGGAGATTAGTTTTTGCTTGGTATCATCGTAAACATTAAAGGAACCATCTCCTTTCGGGGTGGATTGGTCACAGAAAATGACCTGTGTAAGTTTTTCTTCGCACGTCTCTTCCCATAATTCAAATGTTTTTGAAACACAGGCATTAACTTTACTGCCTGGATCATCTGGAAGAAGAGGATTGATCAGGCGCTGATCCAGTGCCAGCTTTCGCCCATCATTGGTTACGCAGAGCATGTTGTCTTCTGATGCATCGATAAGACCGCTGTGAATAGCTTCTGCCCGTTCGCCCAAAGCGGCAACCATTTCCTTTTGATCATAAGATGGAGGAACAACAATATTTTCAAAAACAGGTGACGGCGTTGGAAGGTTCAGCATATCCGCGGTCTGGATGTCTGCCGTTTCTTTCCATGCCCATATCTGATGTATCAGCTTTGTATGGCTGATATTATCAAAGAAGCCTTTAATATCGAGGTCAACCACATGGTACAGATGCTGTACCTGTATCAGCCTCATGCATTGCGCAATCGCAGTCTCAGCGGAACGGTTCGGGCGGAACCCGTTGGAGTTCTCACTGAATTTTGCTTCACAT
>JBGVLR010000230.1:0-6941 GCA_045124375.1 Acetatifactor sp. | reverse complement strand
CTGCTCCAAAGCAGCCCTGCTTTCTGTCTGTTTTCTTTCATAATAATGATATAAAATACTTCCTAACTTCTTTCGCTCCGGCTCCAGATCTTCTCCCTTTTGCCTGGCTGCCTCCCACATTTTCTCAGCCTGAGTGAAGCTTCTTCTTTCCTCGTCCGCTTCCTCCTGCTGCCTTGCACAGGCAAGCAGCTGCAGCTGCTTTTCGATACGGACACAAGCCTGCTCAGCCGCCTCCCTTTCCATGCCGATCATATCCCTGTTGGTGATATGAAAACGTTCTTTCTCATATAAATCGTGGATTTCCCCGGATGCCTGCTGATATTCAACCTGCCTGATATCTTCCTGCAAAAGTTCCTTTGCCTGCTCCAGCATTTCTTTTTCCCGGGATGATTCTTCCGACAGCTGATTCAGATTTGCAAGAAAGCCGGCTATTTTATTTTCCCAGTCCCTTACCTGTCCGGAATGCTCCTGATAGGTTTCGGCCAGGCCGCGGATTTTGTCTGCTTCTATATGAAAAGCACGGATGGTATCCCGCCTCTGAATCTTAGAGCGGTTATCCTTATACTGACCCACATATTTTTCCAGAATATTCTGGAATTCCTTCATGCGGTTACGTTCCTTATTGAGCTTACTCTCAACCGCCTCCAGAAACCACTTTTCCACAAGTCCCTTCTCATCCCTGCAATCGGCAAACAGATCAGAAAGCCCGGATTCTTTCAGGTTCACCTTCTTAATAATGGTCTCCCATTCTTTATAATCAATCTGATATTCCTTCAGCTTGTCAAAATACTGTCTGGACTGGGCCCCATTGTTCATATCATAATAAAAGAAATGCATGGAACGATCCCGCTTGTAAGTCTCAAAAAGCTGCCTGCAGGCGCCGAAGTTCTTTAACACCATCTCTTTCTTCGTCTTTTCCACCACCGGCAGATGATAGATGTCCTGGGCACATCGCTCCCTGTACTCGCTGATAAAATTCACCATTTCCAGATTTTCCGAGCTCTCTGCCTCCTGACTGCGGCGAACCATCATACCGGTAAGGACGTAACCGGCACCCTGATCAAGAACCCATTCCACCAGAATAAAGGTAGGCTTATTGGTGGTAAAATAGCTTTCAAACGGTCTGTCCTTGGCATCACGATATCTTTTATGGACAAAAGGAGCCGTCAGCATCTGTACCAGCACCGACTTTCCTCCGCCATTACGTAAGGACAGCAGGGTGCTCTCCCCATTCAAATGAAACACCTCATCACTGATGCGGATCGTATTGTTGTTATAATTTAAGTTGATCAGTCGCAGCGCATTGATTTTACTCATGATTCCTCAGCCCCTTCTGTCATCAGTATCCGGCGGATTCGCATAAAATGATTCTGGTTGAGCAGATTCCAGTCCATGAAATTATCCAGCTTCTTGGTGGTCTTGATCATTTCATCCTCTTCCACATATTCTATCAGGCCCTGTTTTTGCAGGAAAGTCAGTATATTATAGAGAAATCCTTCTTTGGTGGTTCTGGCCTTGGAACCTTTCTCATCAGACCGCAGCGCTTCATATGCCTCCAGCATATTGGAAAAAGCAATTCCCACTGTTTCCTCCTGCTCCTCGCCTACATTCTGAGCACCTTCCTTCAGCCTCTCCGATATGCAGTTCTGCAGTTCGCCCACACGCATATATTCCCTGGATTTACTGCTGCTTCCCTGTCCGTCAAAAAATTCTACCAGAAGCGTCAGGATCACGAACTGGGACAGATAATAATCCTTGTCCGTAGCCCCTGATTTGCACAGAATATTCTTAAGCTCTGCTTTGGAAAAACCAAGGAAACGATTGTCCTCCCTGGGAATCAGGTAGATGATATTATCATATCTCTCGATATTGCTGTCTGCCGCGACTCCCTGGGATTTTACCAGGTTCTGTACCTGCTCATTTTCCGTATAAGCCCTGTAATAAGCCTGCTCCTCTTCCTCCCGAAGCTCTCTGTTCTGCAGAAGATAGTAAAAAATCTCCTGACTGATCCTGACATCCTCTATTTCATACGCCATTGTTTCCTCTCCTCTTGCGTTATCCCTTTACTGGCATCTTTTTGCTCACATCTTCTTATCGGTTTTCTCTCGCAATTTTCGTTTCTTAAGACTCACAGATCCTGTCCGCCGTTCACCCGGATCATCACATTGGAGCAGCGAATCTGCCTTTTGCGTCCCGACTCATCCTCTACCTGATCGAATACGACCGCCTGTCCATCCTCCACTCTGAGGACTTCAATCTTATGAATTGCAGCCCTTTTGGGAGAACCGTCTACCAAATCCAACAGCATTGCATTCAGTTGAAAATCTCCTGCATTTTCCGTGATATTTTCACTGCGTTCTTTCCGCAGAGCAACAATATCCATCTCCCTGTTTTTAATCAGTTCCACCATGACTTCCTTGAAAATCTCTACATTGGGAAGCAGATTTCTTCGTCTTTCCTCATCCAGACTGACATCTTCCCTGATTTCGTCCAGAGTCACCTGTCCCTTTACCAGTGCTGCATCCAGCAGTCCGCTAAGGCATCCCTCATACCGTTTCAGCTTTTCCCGGCGTTTCCTCTCCTGCTCTTCCTGCCAGCTTTCCTCATCAAAGTCAAGCTCCTCGGCCATATCCTCTTCTCTGTTCTTTCGCACGGGGCGTTGAAGCTCCAGTGCCTTATTCAGGTTGTAAATCTTATCCACATCCCTTTGAAATAACGGTCTTAAGAATATCATAAGGCGCTCCAGCCCTGCCGGATTTTCCAATATTTTATCATAAAGTTCATTTCTCAAAGAAAAGCGTTTGATCAGAGACATCTGGGAAAGTGCCTCCAGCTCCCTGGTGTATAACGCTTTTAAGTCAAAATGGCTGCTCAGTATCTTCTGCAGTTCGTCAATGGAGCGATTCAGATAAGTCTCTATTACCCGCAGATTTTCCAGCTTTTCTTCCTCGGAGGCACTCAGCTTGCGCACGTTGATGTTTTCCTCCTCCAGTTCACGAACCCTTGTCTTCACCATTTCCCGATAACCGGCAAATTTCCCCTTTGCCTCGTCTACGGCATCCATATTTTCCGATAAAATCGCTTCGTAATCGGCCACCGTATAGTTCAGGGCATTTCGTCGGATTTTGCCCATGGCCTCCTGAATCTTCTGCAGCTGAATGCGCAGTAGATTGAATACATTTTTGATTTCATCCACGGCCTTGTCATAGCTTTGTTTTTCCAGATGCATCTGAAAGATCATCTCATGGATGGTAAGCTTCATATTATTTTCAATCTCCAGCGTGGACAACATCAGGTTATATCCATCGTCCGTCAGGTAATAAGAAGTCCTCTTTACCTCTGAATCCAGGTAGATGACGCGGTTGGCAACATAACTGATATGCATGCTCTGCCACGCTTTCTGCTCAAACTGATATCCTTCGAAATACATAGCTTTGCCTTCGTTGGAAAGAATCACATTTACGATAAAATCTCCCAGCGATTTGCAGTCCTCATATGACATAGGCTTCTCCAACCAGGTACTGTTCAGCCCGTCAATATAGGCACCGATGTCATCCATGGTACAATGTTCTTCTTTCAGCGATTGCTCCATAATGTAAAGCATGACCGCATATATCATGTTGATCTGCTCGTCCACTTTGATAAAACCATATTGTTTCCAGGTCGTCTTCTGGGCACTGTTCAGCACCAGCATGGAATACAGGCCTACATTTTTCATTCGTCTGGGAAACTGTTTTAAAAATTCGTATTGCATGATTCTTTCTCACCTGCCTTTGTCACTTGCTGCTTTTGCCATTTTCTGCTTTTGTCATTTGCTGTATTTGTCATTTGTCGCTTGTTCACTGCATGCATCTCTTATTCAGAAGTCTCTTATATTCAATATCTCCTGCGGAATATATCGTCCTGCGTCCAGTATCCGCCTCATCTCATCGGAAACCGACTGCGAAAAGAAACGGTAGAAATGTCCGGAAATATTCTGATTCTGGCCCTCTTTCATCTGGGGCAGAGATGGCAGCTCTCTGCTCTTTTCAAGCATCCGTTCATAGGCCCCGGTGAAAGGTTTGATCTCGCCCTGTCCCGCAAAAATCTCCGACAGTTTCTCATAAATAAAAATCCCTTCATAATCCAGGTCGCCAAAGTATAACAGCGTATTCCCGGCATCTTTCATATAAGGCTCCGCACAGCTGTCAAATTCCTGAAAAGAGCGCCAGATTCCTTTTCCTGCCCCATAAATTAAAGTACCGATCTCCACACCCAGAATGTCTGTTTTACCATCCAATAATACTTTTCGCATACTGTAAAAAGTGTCCTTATTTTCCAGAATCAGCAGATTCTGTGGTATCTGCCTGGTACCTGCATAATAGGGAAAAGGCTCTGCCGTTTCATACATATTGAGATCTTCTGCCCCAAGTCCGCACCTGTTCAAAATCTTCTTTCCCTGCTCCTTTAAGAGGAATTTTTCCCTCTGCCAGATTTCAAAGCTTCGCTCATTGCAGGATACCGGTTTCCCGAGGCTCTCTCCATGTTCTTTCAAAAAATTGTTCAACAAAAGCACCCAGTGCCGGTCCTCTTCATAACCGTCTGGATGCTTTCTGTAATATTCTCTGGATATGGCAGGATGAAGGCGATATTCCAGTTCCTCCAGAAGCTGCTCTTTCTTCGCAGCATCTTCCTGCTCTATGACCCAATATTCCTTATGTAATGCGGGCTTCTTGCCGTTCGTGCCGGAGGCCTTCACCGGTTTCAGGCAACCGGAATCAATCAGCTGCAGGACGTGCTGATATTGTACTTTATAATCCTGTCCTGATATTTTCTCGGTTACTTCCTCCAGTGATATCTTTTTCATAGTCTGTTTCGCCTGCCCTGCATGTTTTTCTACATTGTAGCAAGATTATGCAGGAATAGCAAGTGAAATCTGTATTCTTTCAGTAACTCATCCGGGCTTTCCCTCAGCGGTGCTCCATGTGCAAGTACTTCTCCCTGGTAGCCAGCCCGCCTCGAATATGTCTCTCAGATTTATTCACATCAAGAACCTTTCGGGCCTGCTTTGCCAGGGCCGGGTTGATCTGCATTAGCCTGTCTGTGACATCCTTATGTACCGTGCTTTTGCTCACCCCAAATTCCTTCGCCGTCTGCCGTACTGTTGCGTTATAATCTATGATATAGTTCGCAATATTGATGGCTCGTTCTTCAATATAATCCTTCAAAAGAAATCCCCCACGAATCTTTTTTACATTGTATGTAGGATTCGTGGGGGATATGACTATGCGGAACAAGCGACCATATGTATTTTCGTCTAATCCTCGCCCCAATAATCAATTGTTTCCTGCGGCGTCGTATCAATTCCGAACGCTTTCATACTGCGGCAAAAAACCTCGGTTGATTGCACACAGCTTTTCCATTGCTCCAGGAGTATATTTAATTTGTTTCAACCCAGTACCCCTAATTCTCTTTCCAGAATGTCTGCATCAATCCATCCCTCTCTGTCAGCACGTTCTTCCGCCATCTTTAAATCCAACATTAGCGTCTCCAATGCCTGCTCCTTGAGCACTTCTTTGCTATTCCTGGTAACCAAAAACGGAAGCCCCTCTACGTTGATTGACTGTTGAATAAAAGTATTGAAAGCATCCGTCCACGTCATTTCAGTTCTTGCGTAGATTTCTTCCACCTTCTTTTTAATTTCTGAATTGATTCTTACCTGAAAAGTTGTATCCTTAGGGGCCATTTCTACACTTAAATTGTCTTCCATATTATTCCTTATCATTTGCACTTATTCAAATAAATTACTAATCGCAACTTGTACACTTAGCCCTCTGCCTTCCATTCCATAGAAGCATTCTGTATCTGACCTGCCAACATCTCAATTTTTGATCAACACCTCTCCACAAATCTCTATGAAATACCGAAAGACGTTTCTTGCTATTTCTTCAAAGTATAGTAACTGCTTTTTAACTTACCCTGTTTACTCAAAACACCATCTTCAACCATTTCTTTTATGATCTTAAGTGCTCTCGAATCTTTTACCTCCAACAACTGCTGTACTTCTCTATTGGTAATTCTATCATGCTCTAATAAATACCCAATAATTTTCTTCTGTGATAAATTCATATTATCCGTATTTATCCGTACTTTATCCGTACTTTTTTCCGTTTTATCCGTACTCTTCTCCTCCGCACGATAGAAACACACTACAAATCCAGATTTCAGTTTTTTAAACTCATATCTAACTCCAGCAGCATCACATGCTTCTGAAATACGCTTTAATCCTGTTCCAAAACTTTCAATATCCTTTGAGTAATATAACATTCTCGCTATAATAGGGTTCCTACGGATTGGTCTCTCTGCTTTTTCAATAAAGTCCTGTGGCTCATATCCTTCCGGAAAACTTCCCGGATTATAGATTTCCACACGATCTTTGTAAATCGCCACTTCATTGCTTTGTCCGGACGCATAATCTTTATGACAAAAAGAGTTCAATAATGCTTCTCGTATTGCATCTACCGGTAACTTTCTGCAATATCAACCAGTTTCAACACCGGACCATGATGACGCTGAATATCATTAAATGTCAACCTCTCATTGGTTGCAAATATTGCCATCTGAACATCCTGAATAATATCGTCACTAAATAGCGCTTTTCCGGCATTTATAAGCGAGTCTCCCACTGTCAGTTCTAATTGATTTAGAACGGTCTTCTTATCTGTGTAGGAGATTGCAATCCTTCCAACATCATGTGCCTGTGTTGTATATTTCTTCAGCAGAGCTTCATCCACATCATCAACTGTTTTATTGGATATTAGTAAAGTGAACCCATTTGTCAAGACACTTTTTAAAAAAAATTAAGTTGGATTTCGGAAGGGATAATCCCATCCTTTTTCTCCCTTGTTTACCCACTAAGTGTGGATATATGAACTGTCAAGGGTGTGCTGCTTGGCAGCTTC
>JBGVLR010000229.1:0-11936 GCA_045124375.1 Acetatifactor sp. | reverse complement strand
ATCTGCAAATGTATCTCAGCGAGTTTTGCTACCGCTTTAACCGAAGAAAACTTCACGGAGCTATCTTCGACAGACTTTTGGTTGCTGTCGCTGGCTAAGACTATATTTTGTGCCGTGCTTACTAAAAGGGATAACCACATTTATAAATTACTCCGGAAATAAACATACAGGGTAAAAACCAAATAGGCCCAATTCCGATTGTTTCGACATGGAAAAATTGTACATCGCTGAAACCCGAAGGCAAAGCAGTACAAAGTGCCGCTAAAAATAATTTTATCTTCATCGGGGTCGAATAATCCCACCACATACCGTTATATACCCTAAATGCCAGATAGAAAATAATAACGGCAAAATATGGTACAAGCAATTTCTTTGCTTGGCGAATTATATAGTCGCTGAATCGATACTTATTTGAAAAGCACAGTCCCGAGGAAAAGAAAAAGAACACTAAAAACCAAGTCCCAGTTATCCAGCTAAACCGGTAACATCGTTGCGACCAATCAAATGCATGAGCCATGATCATGCATATAATACATATTCCCCTAGCAATATCCAGCCATGTTCTCCTAAGGGCTTTTGTTGCCTGTACTTCCACCATTTCCCTCCTTAATTTTGATAATTGTCAAATTAATCCAATACCCCCGAGACCAAACCTGCAGTTGCAAACACCTTTTTGCAAGGGAACGGAATTCAGCCAATGACAAGCCGCTTAATCTTTCGTGCTATCCGAAAGAAAACACCATAGCGCCGCTCCAACTGCTGATATTTTCTTTCACGCTCTTCCCGCTTTTGCTGTTCAGAATCAATGATTCCCTGGAGATGGGTACACCAGCGCTCCAACTCATCAATTCGATTTACATGCTTGTCAACGGTCTCCAACAGTTCTTGCCGGCTGATACGCAGAAGACGGTTTTCTTCTTCTACATCCCAAATCTGAATTTTCTTTTTTTCAATCTCTTCATATTGCTGCTGGCAAATTTGTTCCAGAGAAGACAGCATATCAGGTATCTCATTCATGGCCAGTTACCCCTCCTTTTTGCGTAAGGCATTGTGCGACACTGCTGAGCAGTTTTTCCCTGAAAATATCCATAGAGAACACATCTTCAAAGGTCTTTCTGGATCCTTTTCTCAATGCATCCAAGTCCTTACATTCAACCACGTGACAAATGCACTCCGCCAGTTCCGTCGGATCATCATTTCTGTAGATATAGCCATTATATCCATTTTCAATTACAGCTGCCGTACCCGTATTCTCCGAGCAAATACATACGCCGGATACCATCATGGTTTCCGCCATAAAGGTTGGCAGCGGATCATCTCTCGATGAACAAATCACGGCAGCAGCTTGCTTGTAAAGATTAAAGATATCGTCGTGGGGGATCGCATCAATTTGCCTGACAGCCTCAGGATAGTCCTTTTCCAGACCGATAACTTGCTGAAAAATATCCAAATCGATACATCTGCCGATGAATAGGAACAGACACTGGTCACGCACTGCATCCGGCAACAGACGAACTGCCTGTGCAAGAATGTCCTGTCCCTTTCTGTGGATAACGGTGCCAACACTGACAAACACCTTACGGCCATTTGTACCTTGGATCGGATGCGCTGCAGAATTTATTCTAGGAGCTTCATCTTTCAAACCATACAGTAATAGATCAGTTTTGTACTTAGGACGATACTGTTTAAGCGCATCATCGGCATATTTACTAACACTGAAAGTATGGATGTTATCTGAAACCGTTTCAGGAAGGACATGGCGCAAATAGGATTCATAGCCGCTCTTTGCATCATGAAGCCACCACATGACTGGTATTGAACAGTTGCGCAACTGTTCAATCTGTCGAAAGGGAACTACAGTGTTCACCAAGACCAAGTCGAAATCGCTTGCACAGCGCAGCCAGTCTATGTTCTCATCCATATTACCCATAATCAAAACAGGAATATTTTCCCTCAGAAATTCCTGCTTCAGTGGTCCATCAACAGGCGATGCTACAACAATTTGCCAGCCCTCCTCTTTGAGAATGCGTACAGCATGCGCCAGAACAATAGGTGCTCCCGTCAGAGAAAGCTCGTGGCTCAACACAAAGACTTTGGGAGATGAGTAAGTCCGTGAAGGCATTTGCTTAGGAAAGTACGCCTTTACACCCTTCAGCTCATTTTTCCTCATTATGCTGCGCAAGGCTGTAGGACAGTATAAATCCAGAAAAAAAGCGTCTTTCCGTTGAAAGAGTGCATCGCTAATGCCTCGCGATACGCTGGCAGTATCATCACGCTCGCAGTTTACCAAAACATTACCCACATACAGGTTCTGCCTTCCCATGGATCTTATTTGGTAAGCACATTCCATAATCATATGTTCTTTAGGCAGTTCTTTTATTCTCTGTAGTTTCTCAAGACATACTGCACCCTGGAACAAGGTCTGCTTGGTTACCATCCAAAACTGCCATGCAGGAACAGCGGTCTGACGGACACTTAAAATGTCGCGCCCGGAACACTTCATATTCTCCTCTGTTTTTTTCCACCGAAACAATTTTCCCATTTGGAGAAACGTACCCGCATAAATTACGGAATCTTGTTTATACAAGCAGGGAGATACCATGCCTGCATTGGGCAGAGAGGCATAGCGCAGCAGTGTATGGAAACCTTCCTTAGAAGGCGGCACACATCCTGCATCAAGGAAACACAGCATTTCATTACTGGCCTTTTGGGCACCTAACATACATTTTTTCCAATAGGGCATGGCTTCGGTTTGGCAGATTACTTCAACGCCTTCCCCTAAATGGGAAAAGTCCAATTTGCTGGCAGCGGATACGGACTCTGCCAGAAGAATAATAGAAACCTGCATCGGTGTTTCGGCTACGGGATGTAAATGCAACCCAAACCCATCGCTCCGTTTAATCCCCAGCAGCTGCCGTTCACGTTCTTCCAGATAACGCTTCAAAGCATCTGCCAGCAAATTCTCCTCGTCTGGGAACAATTTACACTTATTATGGCGTGTCAAAAGGCATTCCCTGATATGCACAGCATCTGCCTTTGCCGCAGCAGCGATGGTCATTTCCCAAAGAGCTACCGCAAAATTACTGCCGCGGTATTTTAGATCCATCCCTTTTAATATTTCCTGAGAAAAAACGACACCTTCCCCAGTATATACTTTCTGAGCAAAACCGAAAGAGTCGAAATCAGGCTTTTCCAAAACGCCATATGCATCTATGCCGTTTTCTGCACTGTAGCGTTTTTCATCGAAATAAAACCATGGGGCACCTGTATCTTCAATTGCATTATAGATGGTTTCAACCGCATTTTCTTCCAGTTGAGAACCACTGTATAGGAACATAACATAGTCAGCGCTGCTATTGAGCATATTCCTCCCGACAGACCAGAACGCAGTACAATCCAGAACCTTGTAGGAAAAAGAGGATTCTGTTTGTCTTTTCAAGCTCTCCAGTGTCCGACTCCGCTGTGGTGCGCTTCCGTTATCTATAACGCAAACCGCAAGTCTCTCCATATTTATACAATCACACCCCATTTTACACTCTTGGGCTAATCTCATAATACCCCTATTGAATCAAAGATTCAATAATTTCCGTCACATCACCAATGGTAACCATTTTGCGGATTTCCCTCTCCGGAACCTTAACATGAAATTCCTCTTCCATGCTGGAAATCAGGAACAGCACATCCATAGAGCTAATGTCCAGGTCATCAATGAGTTCACTGTCTTCGGTGATTTCTTCTGCTTCTGTCATAGTAGAAAACAGTTCGATCACTCTTTGCAGAATATCTTCTCTACGCATATACGTTTTCCTTTCTCTTTATCTTTCCACTTCCGGTCTTTTCAAGCGGTGTATCGGAATAGTGTACTTTATATATTTGCCGGTATAGAGGAACCTCTTCGTTGTAGCCTTTAATAAATTTTTCTGCAGAACTCTGATTGGAAGCATAAATATCGGCGCAAATTCCTTTTCCGTCGCCGTAAACCATACATTCCAGAATGTCTCTGCATTCGCCAAACTTTGCCTCAATTTCTTCCGGATTCACATTTTCACCGTTTGACAGGATGATTACGTTCTTTTTTCTGCCAGTCAGATAGTAATACCCGTTCTCATCACAATAGACCAGATCCCCTGTATGGAGCCATCCGTCCTCAATGATTTTTGCGGTCTCTGCCGGATCCTTATAGTACCCTTTCATCACAGCCGGGCCCTTCAATTGCAGTTCGCCATCTACAATGCGGCACAGATTTCTGCCATAAGGTTTCCCAATTGAGCCGATGTTGCCCTCAGTCCAGACGCACCAGGTGCCAGAACCCGTTGATTCCGTCATTCCATAAGAGGATTGCACCTCAATTCCCAGTCCCATCATATAGCGACACAAGTCCGGCTTTGCACTTGCCCCGGCGACGCAAATGGCGGCCAGATTTGTACCGAGGTGTTTCTGGCGCTCCACTTCCGTTTTTGTTCTATTAAGCAGCTTTACCATGCTATCCAAAACTGACGGTACCATCGGAACAATGGAAGGGTTCAGCACAGACATATCCGTAAGTATATATCTTATCCCTTGTCCAATACACGTCGTTTCATAATTCCACAGCTGTAGTGTGACAGAAACCAATCCAGAGATATGAAACAACGGAAATGTCAGAAGGAGTCTATTCCTATTTTCACAGTGTACAGAATTGCGCAAATCATCCATAGCTGCCTGCACATTATAAGAAGAAAACGCGACGATTTTGCTCTTTCCCGTTGTTCCGCTGGTGGACATCATGATGATGGTGTCATCCGGATCTGCTGAATGAACTTCCTCTGCCGAAATGGGCATCCCTGCCCTTACTTGTTCAAAAGGCAAGCATTCTGTATCTGTGAAACTTGCACAAAACTCCGCAAAATAAGACGCATCTGTACAAATAATCGAAACATCTGCCTGTTCACACTGCTGCTGCAGAATGCTCTGGGGCAAATCCTGATTCAAAAAGACAGCAACATTGCCGCTACATAGTATGCCAAAAAATACCACGATCCAATCATAACTGTTTGCCGCAGCAATAGCAACATGCCTATTTTGTATCTTTCTGTGACCAAAATATCCAGCAGCTTTCAGAATGTCATCTAAAAACTGCCTGTAAGAAACATTAGTTACCTGCTTGCCATCGTACAGGGAAAAGGCAACAATGTTTTCTTCCGCCCCAGACAATTGCATCATCAGTCGTTTAATAAAACCACTATTTTCCATAACGAGTCCTTCTTCTTAAATATTGATACCGCGTTACTTTCTTCAGGATCAAGCATACCACGATATAAAGAATTGTTTTGATACCGATCTCAATCAGGAAGCCAAGGAACTGATGGCCTTCCATAATACTACTCCACTGATACCAGGGAATGCAGGTCTGTTCAACGCCGTGAATGCACATGATCCAATATGTATAAATTCCGATTTTTCTGATCCAGTTCAATCCGTTACATTCTGCTTGTCCACCATATGCACCCCAGAACAGGAAGAGGATTCCCGTACAAACCGTGCCCAGGTATTCCAGCCCAAAATGTTCAAACAGGCCATACGCCAAATTAAAGCGGCCATGCAGAATTTGCAAAATGGTAACGATGAGCAGCGCAAGATAGAGGCCAAACCGTGCCTTAGAAGATTTTGCACGTTCCAGAATCTTATGTTTCTTAAATAGATAACCTACATAGCAGTATCCCACTGCCGCCAGTCCCTGCGGAATACAGTAATACGTAAAATCAAGCACATAGCACCCCCATCCTGCCAATACACATGCCACCACGAATGCAGCCTGTGCTGCTTCATGGCGAACCTTCAGAATGAGATTCAGGAGGTTCAATGCCACGAACATCGCAAGGAAAAACCATACGGCAGTACATTCGTACAGGGAATATCCGAAAAGCACCTTACCGGATTTTGAAATGCCAAATGCGAACGCCAGAAAATATCGTAAAGTCTCACTCAGCGCCCCTGGCCACCACCGGTACGTCAGGTAGTGGGCAACGGGGAAAAGCAGTGTGGTGAATACCGTGACCAGACCATAAGGCATGAGCAATTCGCTGGCCGTCTTTTTCAACATGACTCCCACCGGTTTTTCCTTGAATCCCAGCCCGCTGATTATAAAAAAGAGGGGCATAAGTCCGTTTGCTGTGAAAAACATGAGAATCAAAAGCGGATTCAAAAAAGGCATCTTTGCAACATCATAGTAACTGAAAACATGGCCTATCACCACAAACATCATTGCGATGCCTTTTACCAAGTCGAAAGTACCCAAATTCACTCTGAATTTCTTTGTTTCCGTCATTCTTTCATTCCCCCTGAATGAAAACTACATGGTCCGACAAGATAATATCCGCTGCATACTCCTGCAGGTTTTCCATGCAAGCCAGCCCGCTTGCTTCCAGCAAATCTTTTTTGAATACTGCATTATGGATATAATCGTTTGCCTGAATAAACCTACGAACTTTTCTTCTGTCTTCCAAACACGCCATGTCAGCAAAGGCAGGCTGTTCTTTGCTTGAAATGACCGTTCCACATGCATTATATTTAAGCACATCACACATTTTTTCCAGGAAATTAGCTGAAATCGGAACATTGCAGTCAGCAAAGTAAAGGTACTCGCCGAAACTTTCAGCAAACACTGTTCGGATAATTCCCTGCGCGTCAAAATGCTCTATGCAGATTGGCCTGATGCGGATATCCTTACACTCCAGATTCACTTCCTCCTGACTTATAATCAAAATATCCAGCTTTCGAAGTGTTTGCTCCGACAGCAGCTTTTGAATATAGTTCTCTGCCTGCGTGGCAGACTCTTTGGTAAAAATTAGGAGCACAACGGTAGCAAAACCATCAAAGCATCCGAACCGTTTTACCCGGTCGAAATACACCTGATAAAGTTCAGAACGTTCTTCGGGCAGAAACTGAGGACATGCAATCTTCTGTAATTCTGCCCTTACCCATTCAATCCCCTTGCCCGCAACGTAAGGCCTGATATGCCATTCTATAAAATGCAGGTAGATAATTTCAAAATAGCCTTGAATGAACAGCAGTTTCGCATTGACCACAGCCTTATATGCTTCTTGTGCCAACACATGGACCTGCGGTATAACGTTCCGAAATTTACTCATGTTCAGCAGAGAGCCCGACCGCTGAACATAGTGGTACATCTGCTTTTCTATCACTACACAAGATCCTGCATACAGCCAATACATGAACGAAAACAGAGCGTCTTCCGCAAAAACAATTCTTTCGCTGACAAAGCGCAGATGATTGTCTCTGATAATGTCTCCCCGGAAAATATGGGAACACGCTTCCCAACCTGTTCTGTAATTCAGCAGGTACTTTAGAAGAAAACGCATTCGATCTTCTTCTGAAGCAACACTGACTTCACACGGCTTAAATCCAATTCTCTCAATTAGATTTCCGTCAGGATCCTCCTTGACCATGCCAAACCCGACCCAATCGCAGGATTTTTCTTCCATGACAGCAACTGCATTTTCCAGCAGAACAGGCTCAATATAGTCGTCGCTGTCTACAAAGTAAATATACTTTCCTGCCGCAGCATCCAGGCCGGCATTGCGTGCAGAGCTCAATCCCCCATTGGGCTTATGGATCACCGTAATTCTGTCATCTGCATGCTTATAACGGTCACAAATTGCAGGACTTCCGTCAGTAGAACCGTCATCTACTAGTATCAATTCAAAATTCCGATATGTCTGGGATAAAATTGAATCAATGCATTTACGTAGATAATCCTGCGTATTGTATATTGGGACAATTACGCTAACATTGGTTTGATCCATAGTTCCTTCCATCCCTACTGCGTCAAATTATTTGTTCCGAATATTTTTTTGCAAACGTTCGATCTCGGCTTTACACCGTTCGTTCTCAATCTGCATTCTCCAAATTTTAATATCTTTATCCATTAATGTGCAGGCCATCTCTTCTTTTTGGGCATACAAATGCTGGTACTTATTTTCTAAATACAGGTAATCTTTGTGCAGCCTTTCATAAGCAGATATAAGACTGCTGTCAAGCGTATCGTTACTCACTTGCTTTCATACCCCCAAAAAATATTTTTTCGATATATCCGCTAACCTTTATGATCCATTGGAACAAGTAAGAATACTTTGCATTTTGTTGTTATGTTTACGCGCAAAATACCAACAACACAATTTCTGCATAATTGTCAGATAAGGGAATGAACCTTTCTAATTGCCCACTTCACTGCTTTCTTTAAAAAGGCAATCAAGCCGTCACTCTTTATAACATGCCATGCCCGGATAATCAAAGATACACAAGTGGTATTGTGCCCGTTGCTGATCCACTCCAAGTCAGCTTGTGTTGCATGCAATTGCATCTCCATTGTTTGCAGTTCCGCAGCTAAAGGAGCACATAGTTTCAACCTCTGCGCTACTTGCATACGCTGGTGCCGCGAGGTCTCATCCATTATCAAATGCTGGAATTCCATCGTAAAGTATTCCACCATCGTTTGAACGGTAAATTCTTTCAAAACTCGGTTTCGGCAATTTTCGGATGCGCTTTTCCATTTTGCAGAATCAGTTAGCAGTGAAACTAACGCCTGTTCATAAGCTTCTATCTCTTCCTCTGCAAAAGTTCGATTATCAAAGCAGTCTGCCTCTGTTTGCAAGCACGGAATCAGCGCACCAACGGTTTCGTCGATCAGATCCTTCTGGCCTCCCACATCCGCACTGACTACCGGTACTCCCATGGAGCATGATTCATAAGCGGTCAAGGAAAGTCCTTCCTTCAAACTGCAAATCAACGTAACCTTTGCAGCCTGGTAGCAATATCTGACATCCTTCTTGGCACCCAGGAAATAGATTACACGCTCCAGATGTTCATCCTTTACCTTATTGCGAAGTTCCATTTCCTGAGGACCATCGCCAACAACAACGAAGGCTACGTTGGGAACTTTTCGCGCTACACGCTTTGCAATCTCCACCATCAGAAATGGACGTTTCTGCGGATGAAGTCTGCAAATAAACAGGACGACGGGTCTATCCTTTGGCAGCTGCAGCTCCTGATACAAGTCCTCAGTCAGCTTAATCTGAGGGGCAAAGCGCTGGGCATCCACACCTATATGGACAGTCTGAACAGACTCGGGGTTCCGATGGTAATGCTCTACCATGACCTGCTCTGTTGCACTGTTGCACACGTAGGTTTTTTCGGTAACTGCTCCGATGGCCGCGCTGGTCCGAGCATAACCGCCGTTGCGCCAGTACCATTCCTCCATATGAACATAATCCACAATGACAAGCTGCGGAAAGTTTTCCCGCAGCCAAGGAATCAGATAATAACCGTGATAGGAATTGCTAACAAACAGAATATCGATCTGTCTGCTCTTCAGATAATAGCTGATAAATTCCCCAAAGTCCCTAGGCTCTACAAAATTCGCCAGGCAGAAAATATTGGGAGTTACTTCTCGAAAACGCTGCTGCCAAACGTTTTTGCTAGGAATTGTCGTCAAAATGCTGACATCAAACAAATTCCTATCCAATCCGGATATCAAATCTAGGTTGAATTTATCTGCCCCGCCCATTTCCATATGAGGAAACAAAAAAGCAATATGCTTTTTTATCTTTCTTTCATAAACACAGCCGTTCCAGTCAGACATTTGGGGCCATGTCCAATGATAATGAGAAGGTCTTGGATAGATTATAGGAGAACGTGGATTCCGGATCTCCTTGGCTGCAGAGGCAATCAGTTTTCGGTTTGCCTTTGCAATCTGCTTATCCGTTTTAACCAACGCCAGCACCCCGGTATCACTTCTCCTATACCAGAAGAGGTATTCTCCGGTACTCTGCACCGGATATCCGCCATTGGCAATAATCTTCAGCCAAGTATACCAGTCCTCATTATAATGCTTATTGCCTTCCATATATCCGCCAATGGCAAGCAACGCTTCTTTCCGAATCAAAGCAGTAGCTGTCAGAATATTTTCATTCTTCAGCTCTATAGGGTCGAAGGGTTTCTTCCAGAGATATTCCTGGCCCTGAAATCCAACACTATCGCTGTATGCCCAGGCTGCATCGGGATTTTTCTCCAACATCCACCAGCAGTACTCCACAAACGTAGGTTCCAGAAGATCGTCATCGTCCAGCGGAAGGATCAGATCCGTTTGAGCATTTTCTATACCAAAATTACGGGCCGTAGAAATACCGCCGTTTTCCTTATGCAGAATGTGAATTCGGGGGTCCATTGCGGAAATTTCCTCCAACATGTCAATGTCCGCCGCATTTGTGCTGCCATCGTCCACAATGATCCACTCAAAGTAAGGAAAAGTCTGGTTCAAAACGCTAATGCAGGTCTGCCGTATGTGCTTACTCCCGTTATAGTAAGAAGTGATTATGGATACCAGGGGCTTTTCTGTTTTTATTAATCCCTGATTCCAAAGGTTAAGGCCCGGCTGCTGTGAAAAATCAAACTGCATACTCTGGCTCCTATTTCTTTAGAAGTTTTTTTAAATACCTCCGAAAACGCCAGTACGGAGATCGTTTGCGGCGGCTTTCCGTAATACGTTCATCTGCAGCAAACTGTGACATGTTGTACAACGCTTCCTCATAGAATGGGGTAACGCGCATAGCTTCCCAAAAGTACTCCGCCATATCTTCGGTGGGCCGCTGCCACGGCTTGCGGAAGCCGGCATAATGGATCATTTTCGGATCTTTCCTGGCAAGGAAATACTCTCTTTGGATTGACTCCGGCGCATGGGAGATCACCCCGGATATCCTGGTATGATCGCAATCGGTCAGTAGATTCCATGACATGTCCAGAAACTTGACACGCCCTTCGCAATAAATATTCAGTACGTCCTGGTCGTTATACAGATAAGGTTTGGATGCAAAGGTAAGCCATTGCTCCAAACTGTGCGCCTTGCGCATTTCCTGTTCATTGAACAGGAGCACGCCCGCCTGAAAATAGTTTTCCGGTTGGTGCATATTCAGTTCGGTAAGAATATACCGGCGGATCCGCGGATTTGCGCCATTCAGATTGCCTAGAAATTCCGGGTCCCTGGCCGCGGCCAACAGATATCCTTCCACATCTGTCTCATAAAGCTCCCCAACATCCGCATTGACGATGAGGTCGCAATCCAGATACAGCACTTTGTCATACTCTGGCAGGATCTTCTGGATGAGAAACCGGAAATAGGTTTCAACACTGATATGCCCGTTCGTTTTCAGATCATAGTCATACACTAAAGCGTCTGCATTAAAAAATCTGAGAGAGACATACGGATAAGGTACGACCATATCCAGAAGCCGCGCTTGATTCTCTTCTGTGACGTTTGTATGAAGCAGCACCAAATCGTAGAAACGCTCTGCTGAAGCATGCTTCAGCAGAGACTGAAGGCAAGCGGAGAAATATGGCACAAAACAATTATCGGCCGCAAATACTACAGGAACCGCATTTTCCCTTATTGGTTTCAAATACTCCAACTGCACCATACATACCACCTTCCTTTTGCTGCATATTTTTACCAATTCTTCTTCCTATAGGCATCACAGATTGTATTCGTTTTGTCAATCCTTTGCTTTTTCCTTTTCAGACGTCCCCGGCAGACAGTTCACTACAGACGATCTGCTGCCGGCGCCGCAAAAGCCTGGCTAATGATACCCCCAGCTGCAAATAGCCGGATAGAACATAGTTTCCTATAATTATTGACAAAGTCAATTATATCCAGTCAAATTTGCAATCATCGGATCAAATTTACGCAAAATATACTTTGATATTATACAATGCTTCCCTGTAAATTTCAAGCATTATCACACTTTATACTGATTTTTAATTAAACAGCCTAATTATCCAATCTCTACCAGTAATGCTGGAAACAGTCTGATTTGAGAGTGAACAGATGGTGTCAGAGAGACGATCCATGACTTTGCTAAGTGTCGCAAACACTTCATTACGAA
>JBGVLR010000228.1:0-1624 GCA_045124375.1 Acetatifactor sp. | reverse complement strand
AACGAAACCTTCTTCAATGAGTTCTTCTGTCAGATTTGTATCTAATACAACAGTTAAGTTGTTATCAGCCTGAGATACATAGCCTTCTTTCTGTGCCATGTCGATCAGTAAATCGTCTTTGGATAATACCACAGTCTCTCCGTTTACGTCAAATGTAAGATTTCCGCTTGCATTTAAGGTATCCATTGCTTCGTTTCCGTCAACAGATGCGAGGTACTGTTTGATTCCTCCGAGGAATTTACCATATTTTGGTCCCACAGTCTTTAACTGTGGTTTAAATGTATAAGATGTGAAATCTCTGACATCATCTGTGAAGGTTACATTCTTCACATTTAATTCATCAGCGATGATTTCCTGATACATTGCATCAAGGGCTTTTTCAGCTTTTACGAACATTGTGCCGATCGGCTGACGGTTCTTGATGTTTGCTGCATTTCTTGCCGCACGTCCCATAACTACGATATCGAGAACTTCTTCCATCGCAGCTTCTAAATCTGCATCGATGAGACTTTCATCTGCAACTGGGAAGTCACATAAATGGATACTTTCAGGAGCATCTTTATCAATGCTTCTGACCAGGTTCTGATAGATATCTTCTGTCATGAATGGGATCATTGGTGCTGCAGTCTTGGAAATTGTCACAAGTGCTGTGTACAGAGTCATGTACGCATTGATCTTATCCTGTTCCATTCCTTTTGCCCAGAAACGGTCACGGCTGCGGCGAACATACCAGTTACTCATTTCATCAACGAATTCCTGTAATGCTCTTGCTGCTTCAGGGATACGGTAGTTTTCCAGATGGTTATCTACTGCTTTTACTACTGTATTTAACTTAGATAAGAGCCATTTATCCATAACAGATAAAGATTCCTTATCTAATGTATATTTTGTTGCATCGAAATTATCAATGTTTGCATAGAGTACGAAGAATGCATAGGTATTCCATAAAGTACTCATAAATTTACGCTGTCCTTCAGTCACAGCCTTGCCATGGAAACGGTTTGGCAGCCATGGAGCACTGTTGATATAGAAGTACCAACGGATTGCGTCTGCACCGTAAGTTTCCAGTGCATCAAATGGGTCAACTGCATTTCCTTTGGACTTGCTCATCTTCTGTCCGTTTTCGTCCTGAACGTGTCCAAGTACGATTACGTTTTCGTATGGAGCTTTATTGAACAGTAATGTAGATTCTGCTAACAGAGAGTAGAACCAACCACGTGTCTGGTCAACTGCTTCAGAGATGAACTGTGCAGGGAACTGTGCTTCAAATTTTTCCTTGTTTTCAAATGGATAGTGATGCTGTGCAAATGGCATAGCTCCGGAGTCAAACCAGCAGTCGATAACTTCCGGTACACGGTGCATTTCCTTACCACATTTTTCACATGGGAAAGTAACAGCATCAATGTATGGTCTGTGAAGCTCTACGTTTGCTGCATCAGGATTTCCGGAAAGCTCTGCAAGTTCTGCTCTGCTTCCTACTGCATGCATATGTCCGCATTCACACTGCCAGATATTCAGTGGAGTTCCCCAGTAACGGTTACGGCTGATACCCCAGTCCTGAATGTTTTCAAGCCAGTCACCAAAACGTCCTTTACCGATGGTTTCAGGAATCCAGTTGATTGTA
>JBGVLR010000227.1:0-3327 GCA_045124375.1 Acetatifactor sp. | reverse complement strand
AAAGAAGTCATATTCTTCAGACAAAGGGATTATTTCCATTCTGTCCATACCTTCTGTGGTTGGAACAAGTTCTTGTGGCAGATAATCTGTATGTATAACTGCCGATTCTTTTTCTCCGCAGTCAGTGAAAATGTGATTATTTGATGCAAACACATAATTATTATCTATAATCTCTACTACAAGAGTCCCTTTTATAGGATTATCTGGAAAGTATGTTTCGGTGCTTTTATCATACATCGTATCGCCAACAGAATATGATATCTCAATAACATTTCCAGCAATAGCTATATCATCTATTGCTGCTAACTTTATACTGCCTATACCTTCTGTCATTGTTACACTGTTTGTAGCTTCATCATAAATACCACTATTCTTAAGTATATTATCTACAGCTTCAACATCCACAGGGAAATGCTTTTTGCAAATATCAATATAATCGTCTATTGCAACATATCCATCGTCATTATGTATTTCTTTACCGTAATCATATTTATATAAGCTTTGTAACGCCGATTTAAAGAACATAGCATTGTGGTAATTATACATTGCACTGTCTTTATCTGCATCCCATTCATATTCCAATACTATGGTTAGATAATAAACATATTCTGTACATTTTTCTTCTATTTCATTTACAGTAAGGTTGGTGTTTGTTTCTGTATTCACATCAGATGAAACACCTGAATTATTAGAACAAGAAACCATAGTAAATGCTAATATTACGGATAATATAACAGAAATCAATTTTTTCATAGTACTGTGCTCCTTTGTTGATTTCAAATTGCTTTTAAGATATTTTACAGAACAAATGTGAAATTTTCTATTAAATTTTAAAACTATCATCTGTTCGCCAAATTCAAGTTTGTCTAACAGTATTATAGCAGAAGACCCACCCAAATGCAAGGGCCAACCATACTGGCAGAGTTGCCACCAATCTTGCTGGCCACCAGGGCCAACAATTTCATCGTTGCGAGAGAAAACAACCGCCCCAGGACTTGCCCAGGGCGGTTGCCGTTCTTTATCTATGATGATGCTGGTGGTGTTCCTGGTGATGCACTTGGGTCTGTTCCTGGTTCTGGCTGAATTGCTGCACCATCCAATCCAATCCGTGTTGCTGCAGCACTTGCTGCTGCAAGTGGATGGTGTTGCCTTGCTGCAATATTGTGTCGGATTGCTCCTTGTTCTGCCTTTCCAGATTGTCTATCTGTTGATGCAGCTGGCTTATCGTGTCTTTCTGCTCTTGGATAATTTCGTTTTCCGAAATCTTCTTGTCCAGGGCCGCTATGGTTGCCGTGGTGTAATCTACTGTCACACTATAAGCAGATATTTCCTTCAGCTTGTTCAGGTCTTCCGTGGAAACCAGGGTGCAAGCTGGTCTGGCTTCCTGGATAACTTTGCCAGTTATCCCTTTTTTAGCTGGCTGTGCTGGGTAATCCCCGTATGCCCTTATGCTGCGGCTGTTGTGAATATTGAAAAGCCGCTTCTGTTCTTCTTCCATATCTTTGGCCGCTGCTACTGCAACATCCCTTTTGTTCTTGGCATCGGTTTGCGCCCTCTCTGCGGCTTCCTTTGTCCTGGTCAATGCTTCAATCTGCAAGTTAAGCTGTGCAATCTGGTTCGTTAGGTCTAAGTTCTGATTTCTCAACTTTCTGGTTGTGGATTCCATCAGCCGCTTTGTGGCTTCCAATTCCTTTTTGGCCGCTTTTGTCCGTTCTTCCGCTTCTTTGGCTTTCTTCTCGGCTTCCTGGGCAGCCTTTATGTGGTCATTCTTCATTTGCTCCAATGCTGCATTTTCCAAGCGGTACTGCTCGCATTTGTACTCCAAAATCTCAACTTGCCGCCTGGAGTAGCTTTTGACCTCTCTATCTACCTCTATGCCCCGTCTTTCGCAAGCTTGGTAGAATGTTTCCCTTAGTTCATCAGTAAATGGAATGGTAGGATTGTTGTACCTGGTCATGGGCTTGCTGGGGTCTGGCCTTTCAAAGCCCATGGCCGCCAAAGCAGAATTTTGGCTCGGCACCGCATGGCCGTGTCTATCGTGTCCGACAAAAGCAACTCTGCAATGGATATGGTCAACAGCTTCGTCCCTATGCAACGCACTATCCAGGAACACTATATGCTCCCCGTATTTCTGCTGCATAAGTTTTGCTGTTTCTTCCCAGGCCCTTGCAAGGGTCTGGGTGCGCTGCTCTGGTGACATATCGTCCTTGCTGTTGCCAACCTGGAATATGGTTTCCATGGGGGCCGTCTTGGGGTCTTGATACAAGTCCTTAATCGTGCGGCACCTTTCATCGTGCCTGGTGGCCTTGTATCTCTCGTTCCTGGCTTCCAAGCCAGCCCCATACAACTGCTCATATCTTCTCAATTCGTGCCGTCTTGCATCAAAGCCGCCGTTGCCGCCTTTGATGAAATGCATCGCCCCGTCACGGCCAAACTGAATATAAATATTCTGTGCTGTCCGTTCCTGGTCGATGTGTGACTGTTGCTTCCTGGTCGCTTCGAGCGTATTGTGATTGGCATTGTATGCCATCCCATCCTTGCTCTTGCGCCCATTCTTCACAGTCAATTTCGTTGCGTTCTTCTGCGCCATCGTCTTCACCTCGTTTGCAAAGCCCAGCCCAGTTTGCTTCTCGTTCTTCTACACTCAAAGCAAATGGTCTTGGTCTTCGCTGCTCTCGTCTTGCCGATAGCTTAGACGAAGCAACCACTATTCGGCACAATCCTTTTCTCCCCTTTTGGGGAGAGGATTGCGTCAAATAGTACCCACTATAAGTTTGACGCAAAATTGCATCAAACTGTGGGGCCCATCTTGCGCAGATAGCGGTCTTCCAAAGGGCTTTGCCCTGGCCAGACGGCCCACCCAATCTCAATAGGGCTTTGCCCTAAGGCGATGCCTTACCCAATCTCATTGGGGTCTGCCACCCCAGGCGATGCCTAACCCTGGCAACCGATTCAAAAAGCAACAATCTTGCATCTGCGGATGCTGCGCTTGTTACTTTTCAAATCGGCTTTGTCTGCTCACATCGAAAATATACCCAGGCTTTGCGGCCTGGGTATTTGTTTCTGTAGTGTGAACTTTCGCACCGCATAATTGACTAAAGAATCCCCCTTATGATATGATTATCGAAACATATCACCAAGGGGAATTTTCTATGAATGCAGTCATTTATGCCCGTTACTCCTCCAGCAGCCAAAGAGAAGAATCCATCGAGGGCCAGGTCAAAGAATGTACGGCCTATGCAGAGCGCAACGGCTACAACATTATTGGCACCTATGCAGATAGGGCCATTTCTGGCACCACCGACAACAGACCCCAATTCCAGAAGA
>JBGVLR010000226.1:0-2020 GCA_045124375.1 Acetatifactor sp. | reverse complement strand
TTTTTCAAACAAGTATAATAATAATGAAAGTATAACTATAAATGAATTAGAGGAGGCTGTTAATTCATGTAGTGTAACGGATAGATTAGCCAAAGAGAGTGCAACAACAATATTTTACAGTGGCATGGAAGATGCTATTGTAAATGAATTGGCAGTTAGTGGAAATGATGATATACGATTGATACGACGAACAGATAGATTTGATTTTTTGAATTATGCGGTAATTGATAGTAAAGGAAAAGAGGTAGATTCATTTAGCAAATGGGTAGAGTCCGCTTTGCAGTTGGAGTATAATAATTTATCATCAGATGAAATTACTGGTGTTGCGCCCCTCTCAGCCTGACTTACAACTAATATAGTTGCGTGTCACAGAATTAACCGATATACTGTCACCAAAGAATAAAAAAGAAAGGATCCTGGAATCCTCTTCTTTGGCGAGACGACGTATTCCAGGATCAACGGTGGTATCACTACCATGGTTATCATATCAAAGTATCGGTTAGAATGTAAAGAGGATATTTTTAATAATCAGTGAAGAAGATACCATCTGTCCTGTGTGTGGAAGCCCTCTATGCAAGAGGGATCGGAAGCTGAGGGTACATAAGGAAGCCGGCGGGAAGAAAAGCTGGTTTTCTATCAATCGCCTAAAGTGTACTAATAAAAGCTGTGGGAAGCTGCATAATGAGCTACCTGACTGTATGATTCCATACAAGCACTATGGTTTAGAAATCATTGAGGATGTGGTTGATGAGGTTGTAGGTCCGGATGATTTAGAAACAGAGGATTATCCCTGTGAAGGAACCATGAAGCACTGGAAATGGTGGATGCTTCACAATGAGGCAAATATCAATGGACAGATGAGATCGATGCTGCATCATCTCCTGGATTTCGATATCAAGTTCCTGAAATCCGGTGAGTCTTTGCTGAAGGAACTAAAGGAAAGGATAAGCCCCGGGTGGCTGTCAGTGGTCACCAGGTTTATATATAACTCTGGAGGACGGATAGAACCGTATCCGGAGACGTAAGGTTATGCACCTACTTTTGTGTGCTGTCATTTCCGTTTTGTAATAAGGTTATCCCAAAAGGAGGTAATGCTTATGCAAAGTAAGGAAGTAAAGAAATGGCAGGATGAAGAAGCACTCAGACGCTATCAGATGATAGCACCGCTGTTAGACGAAGCTCTGGATGAAGCAAAAAGGCGACAGCTTCGGGAAGAGATTGCAGAAAAGTATGAGATATCCAAGAGAAGTCTCTACAGATATGAGGCAAAGTACCGTGAGGACGCATTTAGCGGGCTTCGTCCTATGAACCGTGAAAAGAGGCGCAGTCAGGTACTGCCAGAGAACTATGATGAGATAGTTGGAGAGGCAATCCAGCTAAAGAGGGAGGTGCCAAAGCGAAGTGTACGCCAGATCATAAAGATTCTGGAGATAGAAGGCTATGCTCCACCCGGAGTAATCAAAGCGTCAACACTGCAAAGGTATCTGTATAATGCAGGGCTGGGTGTAAAACAGATGAAACGTTATACGGAGAAGAGAGAGACTTCGTCCAGACGATTCTGCAGGCCACACAGAATGGAGCTGTTACAGGGCGATATCAAGTATGGACCAGATATCCGCTTAAGGGATGGAACTTTGGTAAAGACCTACCTGTCCTCTCTGATTGATGACCATTCCAGATTTATAGTGCAGTCTGAGTTTTATGATAATCAAAGGCAGGAAGTGGTGGGGGATACCTTTCATAAGGCAATCCTAAAGTATGGAAAATGTGACGCCTGTTATCTTGATAATGGAACCCAATACACTTCAAATCAGCTGCATACGGCACTTGCAAGGCTTGGAATCCGAGTTCTTCATGCAAAACCAAGGGCTTGTCAAGCCAAGGGTTATGTAAAGAATTATATTATGTAAAGAAATGTGGGCTCAGCCCAGTGTTTTAGGTGAACTGAGCGTGGATTTCTTTACATAAAATTATAATCATGGCATCATATTTATCTAGACCATAATAAGGAGGTAAAGAT
>JBGVLR010000225.1:0-15134 GCA_045124375.1 Acetatifactor sp. | reverse complement strand
GTAGTCATAAATTTTCTCCTCCGTGAGTTGTATGGTGGTTGGTGGTACTTCTATTATACCATAAGCGGAGAGAAAATTTATATAAAAGTAACAAGGAAATCCAGTAAAATCAAGGGTTTCCGGCATTTAACAAATGCCTATAATTACATAATGTAAAGGAGAACACAAATGGATAAAAAAGTTACAGGAATTATTGCATATCTTACACTGATCGGATGGTTAATCGCATATCTTGCAGGAGATAAGGAAGGCGCTAAGTTCCACCTGAACCAGGCACTGGTACTTGCTATCTGCAATATTGCAAATATTATCGTAGGTATGATTCCTCTGATCGGAGGTATTCTTTCCTCTATTATCAGCATTATCATTCTGATTTTTGCTATTCTGGGAATCGTATACGCTGCACAGGATCAGGAGAAAGAACTTCCTATCATTGGATCTATCAAGATTCTGAACTAAGATTTATAAATAAAGAATTCCATATAAAGATTCAATAAAAGGATGTCACACCGATGAAAGATCAATGGTGTGACATCCTTTTATTGCCATAAATCATATTATTCGCTGATAAGATCTTCGTCCTGAGGTTCGTTACCGTGCAGGTAGATCAGGATAATCTGGATACGTTTATACGCCCGCTTATAATTCTTATAAGCATATTCACTCATGCTTGCATCGTAAGTGTCATCGGCGTAAGCTTTCTGATAAGAAGAGGATGCTTCTGACATATACTCACTGGCCTGGTCAGCCAAGTCCTCCAGATAGTCAAATTCTTCCGGGAAATCCAGATCTGCAAGAGCCTTGAACTGTTCATCAAGAAGGTCGATATATTTAAGCAATTCATCCGTTGCAGTATCGGAAGTTGCATCGATATTGTTGATGGAATCATCCAACGTGGAAACATTGGTACAGAAATTTTCAAAGTTCGTTTTAAATCTTGTTAATTCAGGGTCTTCTCCGCAGCCGCATAACGTCAGACTGAGCATCAGGATAATTGCTGCTGCTATTCCTTTCGTTTTCAAGTGTAAATCCTCCCATACATTGTATTGCATTTATTAAATCTATCATATTTTGAAGACTTTTTCAACTTATTTAGAAAAACAGTTTACTTTTTTGAAAAATTGATTGATTTTTTGCTGAAAAAGTGTTTTCATGATATATGAAAATGACGAGCGTATGATGAGGAGCATTTACTTATGAATAAATATGAGTTTCAGAAATATTTAAATCAGTCAATTCGCTATCTGGATGGTGCTACCGGTTCCAACTTAATGAAAGCAGGGATGCCGGCCGGGGTGTGTCCGGAACAGTGGATTCTGGAGCACCGCGAAGTCTGTCTTGCACTCCAGAAGCAATATGTTGCATCCGGTACCGATATTTTATATTGTCCTACTTTTTCTGCTAACAGGATTAAAATGGAGGAATTTCATCTTGCTGACCGGATGGAAGAGATGATTTCACAGCTGGTCGGAATTTCAAGGGAAGCTGCCCAGTCTGCAGACCATCAGGTTCTGCTTGCCGGAGATCTGACCATGACCGGCAGACAGCTGGCTCCTATGGGTACTATGGAATTCGAAGAACTTGTAGACATTTACAAAGAACAGATTACACTTCTGGAAAAGGCAGGAGTGGACCTTCTGGTAGTAGAGACCATGATGAGTCTTCAGGAAGCCAGAGCTGCACTGATCGCTGCGAAAGAAGTGACGGCTCTTGCAGTTATGGTTACCATGACTTTTGAAAAGGACGGCAGAACTTTATTCGGAACAGATGCCAAGACGGCTGCCATTGTGTTGGAGAAACTGGGCGCATCAGCAGTAGGTGCCAATTGTTCTACCGGTCCGGCCCATATGCAGGAAATGATCCGGGAAATGGCGGAAGCAGTGTCTATTCCTGTCGTTGCCAAGCCTAATGCGGGACTGCCTGTAACAGATGCCCAGGGCAATACCGGTTATGATATGGATGCAGAACAGTTTTCAGAAGAGATGAAGCTGTTGGTAGAAGCGGGAGCAACCATCCTTGGAGGATGCTGCGGAACCACACCGGAATATATCAGGCTTTTAAAGGAAAAAACATCCAGTATGGAGCCTGTAAAAGCAGAAAAAAAAGATCTCAGATATCTTACTTCGGAACGAATGACGGTATCTTTTGGTCTGAATCAGAATTTTATTATCGTAGGTGAACGCATTAATCCTACCGGTAAGAAGGCACTGCAGGCACAGCTGAGAGAGGGCAGTATGGAAATGGTTACCCGCTTCGCAGAAGAGCAGGAGGCCTGTGGGGCACAGATCCTGGATATCAATATGGGAATGAGCGGTATTGATGAGAAGACCATGATGCTTTCTGCAATCACGGAAGTATCCGGCGTGACCAACCTGCCACTTTCCCTGGATTCCAGCCATGTGGATGTTCTGGAAGAGGCACTTAGGCAATATCCCGGAAGAGCACTGATCAATTCTATCTCTTTGGAAAGTGAGAAGTTTGAAAAGCTGCTGCCGATTGCCAAAAAGTACGGAGCCATGTTTATCCTGCTTCCTTTATCAGATAAAGGGCTTCCGGAGAATCTGGATGAGAAGAAAAAGATTATCCACACCATTTTAGACAGGGCGCTTTCTCTCGGTCTCACGAAAGAAGATATTATAGTGGACGGTCTTGTTGCAACCGTGGGGGCGAATCCCAATGCAGCGCTTGAGACCTTGGAAACCATTCGCTATTGTAAGGAGCTTGGTCTTGCCACCATATGCGGTCTGTCCAATATCTCCTTTGGTATGCCGGAGCGAAGCTATGTGAATACGGCTTTCCTGACCCTGGCAATTCAGGCAGGACTTACCATGGCGATTGCCAACCCCTCTCAGGAACTTCTGGTGAGCTGTGCACTGGCAACGGACCTGCTGCTGGCCAAAGATGGAGCAGATTTAAAGTATATTGAATATACTTCGGCGCTGAAAGAAAAGAAGGAAAGGCAGGCTGCACTGGCACCGGTGCAGGCTTCAGAATCACCTAGGGTACAGGAAAATTTGCAGAAAATTTCGCAGACAGTTGAAAAGAGTACGTCTGAAGTACCGGGAATTGAAAATCTGCCGCCCGTCTATGAGGAACTTCATAAAGCGGTCCTGAAAGGCAATAGAAAGGGTATCGTCCCGATTGTAAACAAAGCTCTGGAACAGGGAGAAGAACCATCTGATTTACTGAATCAGTGCCTTCTTCCTGCAATCAATGAAGTAGGCGAATATTTTGACAAAGGAAAATATTTCCTGCCACAGCTGATCGGCAGTGCGGAAGCCATGAAGAATGCAATTGAAGTATTAGAGCCGCTTCTTCTGAAAGATGTGGATTCCGGTCAGATGACAACAGTGGTGCTTGCTACTGTAGAGGGTGATATTCATGATATCGGAAAGAATCTGGTGGCTTTGATGTTAAAGAATTATGGGTTCCGTGTCATTGATCTTGGAAAGGATGTACCTGCAGCAGAAATTGTGAAGGCTGCAAAAGATCATAATGCTAAAATTATCGGGCTGTCAGCACTGATGACTACTACCATGAAGAAAATGAAAGAAGTAGTACAGCTTGTCAGGGAAGAGCAGCTGGATGTAAAGGTCATGATCGGAGGCGCGGTCATTACTCAGGAATATGCTGATGAGATCGGTGCAGACGGTTATTCCGGTGATGCCGCAGATGCGGTTAAATTGGCAAAACGCCTGATCGGTCAGGAAAATTAAAAAACAGTTGCACTCTTATACTTTAGTGTGATAAAATAGAAGAACTATACTTACAGGAAAAGGGAGGTTTTTATATGATAGGTGCAGATGCCATAATCAAATGCCTGGAGGCCGAAGGAGTGGAAGTCGTATTCGGATATCCCGGTGTCGCTATCTGTCCATTCTATAATAGTATCCTGGAGTCTGATATTCGTACTATTCTGATTCGTACAGAGCAGAATGCAGCCCATGCTGCAAGCGGACTTGCCAGAGTTACGGGAAGGCCCGGTGTCTGTGCGGTCACATCCGGCCCCGGTGCCACCAATGTCATTACCGGTATTGCTACGGCTTTTGCAGACAGTATACCCCTGATTTGCATTACAGGGCAGGTAAACAGCGAACTCTTAGGAAGCGATGTTTTCCAGGAAGCAGACATTACAGGAGCAGTGGAGTCCTTTGTAAAATACAGCTATCTTGTTAAGAATGTAAATGATATTCCAAGAGTATTCAAGGAAGCATTCCACATTGCCAATACCGGCCGTAAGGGTCCGGTCCTGATCGATGTGCCTATCGATATTCAGAATGCGGCGATCAATAAATTCAAATATCCGGAAGAAATCAACATGCGTACCTATAAGCCTACAGTAAAAGGTCATGCAGTCCAGATTAAGAAGGTCATCCGGGAACTGGAAAAAGCACAGAGGCCTATTATCTGCGCCGGAGGCGGTGTCCTTTTGAGCGATGCTCAGGAGAATCTGCGTGCCTTTGCAGAAAAGTATCAGATTCCGGTAGTCTCTACCATGATGGGTATCGGTGTTATGCCTTCCGAGCATCCCATGTACTTCGGTATGGTGGGCAACAACGGAAGACCATGTGCCAATCGTGCCATGAACGAATCGGATCTGCTTATCATGGTTGGCGCCAGAGTGGCAGACCGTGCTGTCAGCCAGCCTGATCTGATCACCCAAAATAAAGTTCTGGTGCATATTGATGTGGATCCGGCAGAAATCGGTAAGAATGCCGGGCCTACAATTCCTTTGGTAGGGGATGCACGCCATATTTTTGAAGATTTTGCCAAAGAAGAATTTGAGTGTAACCATGATGCATGGGTAGAGACACTGAAAGAATACCGTACAACTATGGAACGTAAGCGCAAACCGGATCCGGCTTTCGTGGATCCTGCGAAATTTATTGATGAGCTTTCCCGCAAGATGCAGGATAATGCAATTTATGTAGCAGACGTAGGCCAGAATCAGATCTGGTCCTGTACATATCACATTGTAAAACAGGGTAAGTTCCTGACCTCCGGCGGTATGGGAACCATGGGATATTCCATTCCGGCTGCAATGGGTGCCAAAGTAGCTGCTCCCGATCGTCAGGTAGTTGCGGTCTGTGGTGACGGTTCTTTCCAGATGTCCATGATGGAGCTGGCTACCATGCGTCAGCATAATATTCCGGTAAAGATCATTGTGTTAAAGAACAATTATCTGGGAATGGTTCGTGAATACCAGCATTATACTTATAAAGACAATTATTCCGTAGTAGATCTGTCAGGCAGCCCGGATCTTATGATGATCGCTGCAGCATACGGCATGAAGTTCCAGAGAGTACTTAACATGGAACATGCTTCTGAAGAGATCGATGCTTTTCTGGCAAATGACGAATCGGTACTGATGGAATGTATCATTGATCCTATGGATCTGGTTAAATAAGGAGGAAGCGGATATGGTTAGAAAGAGAATATATTCTGTACTGGTAGAAAACCGTTCCGGTGTCCTCTGCAAAGTAGCCGGACTGTTTTCCAGAAGATGCTTTAATATTGACAGTCTTGCAGTTGGAGAGACCGATGATCCGGAAGTATCCTGCATGACCATTGTCAGCAGCGGCGATGAGCGTACCATCGAACAGATTGAAAAGCAGCTGAACAAGAAACTGGATGTCATCAAAGTTAAGACTTTTGACGATTCTCAGAGTATCAGCAGAGAACTGATGCTGGTGAAAATCAAATACAACAAGAACAACCGTCGTGAGATCATGGAAATCTGTGAAGTGATGAATGCTCAGATCGTAGACATGTCAAAGCATTATATGATGATTCAGATATGCGATGTGCCGGAGAGGACGAAGCTTCTCCTTACCATGTTCCAGTCCATCAGCATCGTGGAAGTGGCCCGTACCGGAACTCTTGCCTTGATGAAATGTATGGAAAATGACGATTAAGGTTGACATCAGCACTTTATCTTGCTAAAATGTACAAAGTCGGAAAGAAATCAAGGCGTAGATGAAATATTATCGCTCGTATTTGATTTCCCCGGCGTTGTAACAGGAAAGGATAAGTATTATGCAGAAGAAAGTATTTCAGTTGTTGGTTGATAACACGTCCGGTGTTTTGAGTCGTATATCAGGGCTTTTCTCAAGACGTGGCTATAACATTGAAAGTATTACGGCGGGTGTGACTGCCGATCCCAGATTCACAAGAATTACCATTGTGACGTCCGGTGATGATGTGATCCTGGAACAGATTGAGAAGCAGGTAGGAAAGCTGGTAGATGTCCGTGATATTAAGGAACTGAAACCGGATGAGAGTGTTTACCGTGAACTTATTCTGATCAAAGTTAAGGCAACTGCCGAACAGAGACAGGGTGTCATTGCGGTAGCTGATATTTTCCGTGCCAAGATTGTAGATGTGGCTAAGGAGAGTCTGATCATCGAGCTTACCGGTAACCAGAATAAGATTGAAGCTTTCATCGGTCTTTTGGATGGCTATGAGATTCTGGAACTTGCCAGAACAGGTATCGCAGGCTTGAGCCGTGGTATCGAAAACGTTACATATATTGAAGAATAGAATTTGCAGACAATTATCAGTTAAGGTCTGCAGCCAAAATTATGTTAGCTCTAGGGATAATAACCTATCAGTTATAAATATTAATTTACCAAATGGAGGATTAAAAAATGGCAAAGATTTTTTATCAGGAAGATTGTAATCTTTCTATGTTAGATGGCAAGACCATCGCCATTATCGGTTATGGCAGCCAGGGACATGCTCACGCACTGAACCTGAAAGATTCAGGATGTCACGTAATCATCGGTCTGTATGAAGGCTCCAAATCATGGGCTAAAGCTGAAGCACAGGGCTTTGAAGTATACACTGCAGCAGAAGCTGCAAAGAAGGCTGATATCATCATGATTCTGATCAACGATGAGAAGCAGGCTGCTCTGTACAAGAACGACATCGAGCCCAATCTGGAAGAGGGTAACATGCTGATGTTCGCTCATGGTTTCAATATTCATTTCGGATGTATCGTACCTCCTAAGTACGTTGACGTTACCATGATCGCACCTAAGGGACCCGGACACACCGTTCGTAGTGAGTATCAGGCAGGTAAGGGTGTTCCTTGTCTGATCGCTGTTGAACAGGATGCTACCGGCAAGGCTCAGGATATCGCACTTGCATATGCACTTGGTATCGGCGGAGCAAGAGCAGGCGTTCTGGAGACCAACTTCCGTACCGAGACTGAGACCGACCTCTTCGGTGAGCAGGCAGTTCTGTGCGGTGGTGTATGTGCTCTGATGCAGGCTGGTTTCGAGACTCTGGTTGAGGCCGGATATGATCCCAGAAATGCATACTTCGAGTGTATCCACGAGATGAAGCTGATCGTAGACCTGATCTACCAGAGCGGTTTCGCAGGAATGAGATATTCTATCTCCAACACTGCTGAGTACGGCGATTACATTACCGGACCTAAGATCATCACTGAGGATACCAAGAAGGCTATGAAGAAGATCCTGTCCGACATTCAGGACGGTACCTTTGCAAAAGACTTCTTACTGGATATGTCTGATGCAGGCAAGCAGGTTCACTTCAAGGCTATGAGAAAGCTGGCTTCCGAGCATCCCGCTGAGAAGGTTGGCGAAGAAGTTCGTAAGCTCTACAGCTGGAACAACGAAGAAGATAAGCTGATCAATAACTAATCAGAACTGAATAGAATCATGAAAGACCGGCATCAAAGAATGTGATGCCTTGAAGAAAGCGTTCCATAGCCCGGCTCATGGGAGCCTTGGGAGAATAGGCAAATCCAATCTGTCTGGGAGGAATGGGCTCACTGGTAGGAAGAAGAACCAGTGAGCCTTCTTTTAATTCTTTTTCCACAAAATCCCTGATGACACAGGCGATGCCAAGACCGGTTTTGGCAAAATCAATCAGCAGATCCATGGTGGAAACTTCAATAATCTGATCCGTATAAATATGATTCATCAGCATATAGCGGTCTACATATTGTCTCGTAATGTTATTTTTATCGAGTAAAAGAAGTGTTCCTTTCGATAGCAGTTGCTCCTCTTTCAGAGTTTTTGAAGGGCATGAGGAAAGTTGGTCGCCTGACAGATTTGCTCTTAAGGTATGGATATATTGGCCTGTTCCCACAAAACCATCACTGATGGTACGAAAGGCTCTGAAAGTCAGTCCTTCCAGGCGCTCGGTCTCACCTACAAGTCCGATATCCAATGTGCCGTTTTCCAGCCCCTCAATGGTCTCATAAGAAGATTGGCAGGAAATGCTCAATTTGATATGGGGATTTTCACGGACAAATTGGCGCAGGTAGGGAAGCAGTACATATTTGCAGAGAGTTGTGCTGACACCGATGGATAAATGTCCGGCGCCCAGAGCTTCGTTTCTGCGAATCTGTTCTTCTCCGTGTTCTATGGCACGAAAGGCCACTTCGAGCTGCTTGTACAGGATTTCCCCGGCGTCCGTAAGCCGGACACCTTTGGTGGTGCGATAAAAAAGCTCGGTGTCGAGCTCTTCTTCCAGCTTTGCAACTGCTTTGCTGACGGCAGGCTGACTGATGTATAACTGTTTGGCGGCTGTTGAAAAATTGGAACAGCCTGCCACCACATAAAAGATATAGTATTGATTAAATGACTGAATCATGATAATCCTCCATAACTATTAATTTTAAGTGTATTTTATACCATAACCTATAGTTATGACAAGTATGAAATAATAGTATTGGATTATTTCTTAAGGTTATGGTAAGATAATACACAGTTAATCAATAGAATCATTCAGGAGGAACCAAATATGGGAATGACAATGACACAGAAGATCCTGGCAGCCGCAGCCGGTTTGGATAAAGTTGAAGCCGGTCAGTTGATCGAGGCGAATCTGGATCTGGTTCTGGGTAACGATATCACCAGCCCGGTAGCCATTAAAGAAATGGAGAAAATGAACGTTAACGGTGTTTTTCATAAAGATAAGATCGCACTGGTGCCCGATCATTTTGTACCCAATAAGGATATCAAATCTGCAGAACACTGCAAATGCGTGAGAGAATTTGCGCGCCGCAACGAGATTACCAACTACTTCGAAGTAGGACAGATGGGAATCGAGCATGCGCTGCTTCCTGAGAAAGGTCTTACCGTTGCAGGTGATGTGATCATAGGTGCAGACTCTCATACATGTACATACGGTGCTCTGGGCGCATTTTCTACCGGTGTGGGAAGTACGGATATGGCTGCCGGTATGGCTACCGGTAAGGCATGGTTCAAAGTACCGAGTGCTATCAAATTCAACATCGTAGGCAAGCCTGACAAGTGGGTCAGCGGTAAAGATGTGATCCTTCATATCATCGGTATGATCGGTGTGGATGGCGCACTGTATAAATCCATGGAATTTGTAGGTGAGGGCATTGCCAACTTAAGCATGGATGACCGTTTCACTATTGCCAATATGGCAATCGAGGCCGGAGGAAAGAACGGAATCTTCCCTGTAGATGAACTGGCTGAGAATTACATGAAAGAGCACTCCAACAGAAGTTATAAGATTTTCGAAGCTGATGAGGACGCTGTTTATGACGAAGAGTACACTATTGATTTAAGTACGTTACGTCCTACCATTGCATTCCCCCATCTGCCGGAAAATACACATACCATTGATGAGATCACAGAAGAGATCGAGATCGATCAGGTAGTCATCGGCTCCTGCACCAACGGAAGACTGGATGACCTGCGCATTGCAGCCAAAGTACTGGAAGGAAAGCAGATTGCAGCGGGGATGCGCTGTATCGTAATCCCTGCTACTCAGGCTATCTACCTTCAGGCAATGGAAGAGGGACTTTTAAAGACCTTTATCGAAGCCGGAGCCATCGTCAGCACTCCTACCTGCGGTCCCTGCCTTGGCGGTTATATGGGCGTTCTGGCAGAGGGTGAGAGATGTGTATCTACCACCAACCGTAACTTCGTAGGCCGTATGGGTCATGTAAACAGTGAAATCTATCTGGCAAGCCCTGCAGTAGCTGCAGCAAGTGCGATCACCGGCAAGATTTCCAGCCCTTATGAACTTGGAATGTAACAATCATCCGATCATCCAACAGAAAGGAAATTATCATGAACGCTAAAGGAACTGTTTTTAAATATGGAGATAACGTAGATACCGATGTTATCATCCCCGCAAGATACTTAAATTCTTCTGATCCTGCTGAACTGGCTACACACTGCATGGAGGATATTGACAAGGATTTTGTAAAGAAAGTTCAGAAAGGTGACATTATTGTAGCTGATAAGAATTTTGGCTGCGGATCCTCCAGAGAGCATGCGCCTATCGCTATCAAGGCTGCCGGTGTCAGCTGTGTTATTGCTGAGACCTTTGCCCGCATTTTCTACCGTAACGCTATCAATATCGGTCTGCCGATCATTGAATGTGCAGAGGCTTCTAAGGGAATTGAAGCAGGAGATGAGGTAGAAGTGGATTTCGACTCCGGTATTATCTATAACCGCACCAAAGGCACCCAATTTAAGGGACAGCCTTTCCCGGAATTTATGCAGAAGATCATCGCTGAAGGCGGTCTGATCAATTATATTAACAGTAAAGAAGCATAATGACACGTAAATGCGAGTTTGCCCCGCCTGACGTGTAAACTGTAGTCGTAAATGAATTTGAAAGGCAATGGGATGATGATTCCCGTTGCCTTTTGTTTCCGTTTGTGGTAGCATGAACATGACTGAATACATTTCTGCTACAAAAGAAGGAGGCTTTTAGTTATCATGGCTAACGAAGTGACAACGAAAAAGAACAAATATGAAATTGACATGTGTAACGGTCCATTATTGGGAAAGATGCTTGTCTTTGCCGTTCCGCTGATGTTATCAGGTATCCTGCAGCTGTTTTTCAATGCGGCTGATATCGTAGTGGTAGGAAGATTTGCCGGAAGTGAAGCGTTGGCAGCAGTTGGAAGTACCAGTTCTCTGATCAATCTTTTAGTAAATATTTTCATGGGTCTGTCGGTAGGTGCCAATGTGTTGGTGGCAAGATTCTACGGCGCAGGTAATAAGAAAGATTTGCATGCCATGGTACACACAGCCATTGCCACGGCTATAGTGAGCGGATTGATTCTGGTGGTGGCAGGAGTTGTTCTTGCGAAGCCTGCATTGCATCTGATGGGAACACCTGACAATGTCATCAATATGTCTATTTTATATATGAGAATCTATTTCTGCGGCATGCCGGTAATGATGATTTATAATTTCGGAAGTGCTATTTTGAGGGCCGTTGGAGATACCAAACGTCCGCTGTATTATCTGATGATCGCAGGTGTGGTAAATGTGGTACTGAACCTGTTCTTTGTAATTGTGTTCCACATGAGCGTAGCAGGTGTTGCCCTGGCTACTGTAATTTCTCAGGCAATTTCTGCTGCACTTGTGGTGCGGTGTCTGGTTAAAACGGAAAGTGATTATCAGCTGAACCTGAAGGAACTTAAGATTTATCCGGATAAGTTGAAGAAAATGATACAGATCGGCGTTCCGGCAGGACTGCAGGGAGCACTTTTCTCCATATCTAATGTATTGATTCAGTCTTCCGTGAACTCTTTCGGTTCCATTGCCATGGCCGGAAATACGGCTGCGTCTAATCTGGAAGGCTTTGTTTATACTGCCATGAACTCTCTGTATCAGACCTCCATCAGCTTTACCGGACAGAACTATGGCGCTATGAAATATAAAAGAATCGGCAAGATCATGATGATTGCCCAGGGAATCGTAATTGTTGTCGGTGTGGTTTTCGGAAATGCTGTCTATCTTTTGGGTGATAAGCTGTTGTTATTATATTCCACAGACCCTGAGGTAATTAAATTCGGTATTATGCGTCTGGGCATTATATCAGTTACATATTTTCTTTGCGGAATGATGGATACCATGGTGGGTTCCCTTCGTGGGATGGGCTATGCTGTCATGCCCATGCTGGTATCATTGACAGGTGCCTGCGCTTTTCGTATTTTATGGATTGCTACAATTTTTAAAAGTATTAATACACTGGAATGTTTGTACTGGTCTTATCCCATCAGCTGGGGACTTACTTTTTCTGCGCATTTCATCTGCTTTATTGTTGTGTACAGAAAGTTGTTAAAGAAAGCTGATGACCTGTCAGAAAAAAACTGAGCCTGAAAAGGGTTGCACAAAAACATTTGTTCTGGTACGATAATAGAAGCATACTTAAAGGAGCAGCAGCCTGAAGTGGCTGCCTTAAGAATATGATAGCATACGTTAAAGGTATTGTAGAAGATATTTCAGAAGACAATGTAGTCCTGGATGTCCACGACATAGGCTATAATGTTAAGATTTCAGCAGATACGGCTTGCAGGCTTCCGGGTATCGGAGAGCTTGCAAAGTTATATACTTATACACTGGTAAAGGAAGACGCCTTTCAGCTTTATGGTTTTCTGACCAGAGATGAACTGGAGCTGTTTAAGCTGTGTATTACTGTCAGTGGTATCGGCCCCAAGGGAGCCCAGGCTATTTTGTCGGTAATGGATACAGATTCCCTGAGGTTTGCCATTATGTCAGGAGATGTAAAGGCAATCTCCAAAGCCCCGGGCATCGGGAAACGGACAGCTGAGCGACTGATTCTGGAACTGAAGGGCAAGGTTACCATGGAGGATACATCCATTGGAAAAGAAATCATATCCCAGGGTGGAAGTGTTACTGCGGATACTGATCCGAAGAAGGAAGCCGTGGAAGCCCTTGTTTCTCTGGGATATGGACAGTCGGAAAGTCTTAAGGCCGTCAATTCTATTGAAAATATAGAGGAAATGGATTCCGGTGCGATTTTAAAAGCAGCATTAAAGAAAATGTTTTAAGGATTATTGAGTCATGGCCAGAAGAATGATAGAGACTAATATTACGGAAGAAGATGTGAAGATAGAAGGTTCCTTAAGACCGCAGACACTCGATGACTATATCGGTCAATCTAAGGTCAAGGAGAATCTGAAGATATACATAGAAGCAGCTAAATTAAGAAATGATGCTTTAGATCATGTGCTTTTCTATGGGCCGCCCGGACTGGGCAAGACTACTCTGGCGGGTATCATAGCCAACGAAATGGGAGTCCATTTGAAAGTGACCAGCGGACCTGCCATAGAGAAGCCGGGGGAGATGGCTGCCATCCTGAACAATCTGGAAGAGGGGGATCTTCTGTTCGTAGATGAGATCCATCGCCTGAACCGTCAGGTTGAGGAAGTGTTATATCCGGCAATGGAAGATTTTTGCATAGATGTCATGATCGGCAAAGGTCCCACGGCGCGTTCTGTACGCCTTGACCTGCCGAAATTTACGCTGGTAGGAGCCACAACCAGAGCCGGTCTTCTGACAGCACCTTTAAGAGACCGCTTTGGTATGATTCACCACCTTGAGTTTTATACCTTACAGGAACTGAAACAGATCATCCTGCATTCTGCCAGAATCCTGGATGTGGAGGTAGATGAAAAGGGCGCCTTGGAAATGGCGAAAAGGAGCAGAGGTACCCCAAGACTGGCCAACCGTATTTTAAAGCGAGTGCGGGATTTTGCACAGGTAAAATATGACGGCGTCATTACAGAGGAGGTTGCCAGAACAGCCCTTGACCTGATGGATGTAGACAAGCTGGGCCTTGACCGCATCGACAGGAACATCCTGATCACCATGATCCAGAAATTCAGCGGTGGCCCTGTAGGTCTGGATACCCTTGCAGCAGCAATCGGTGAGGATGCCGGGACGATCGAAGATGTTTATGAGCCATACCTGATCAAGAACGGCCTGATTAATCGAACACCCCGGGGAAGAGTCGTTACCGAACTGGCCTACACACACCTGGGCATGGATTCCTTAAAAAGCTGAAAATAAAGCTTGCCACATATCTATATCTGGGCTATAATTTAAAGAAAGGTAACAGTTCAGACAACCCTGGACGTAGGCGCACAAATCATGCTCGCATGATTTTGCGCTTACGTATAGGGTTGTACTGAGCGCCAGATTATGAGCAAAAATAGTCGCGAAGCGACGGAGAGCGCTGCAGGCGCGGTTTTGCGAATGGCGCGTCTGAACTGTTACAAAGAAAAGAACGCGTTCCGGGTTTCCCGGGCAGATAGGAGTAACCAGTATGTCTTCGAAAACAGATACGGAAGTAATCATCAACGGTAAAGTTTATACGTTAAGCGGTTATGAAAGTGAAGAGTACCTGCAGAAGGTAGCTTCTTATATCAATAATAAAATAAATGAATACAGTAAGATCGAAAGTTTCCGAAGATTGCCTCTGGATACCCAGAATGTATTGCTGCAGCTGAATGTCGCTGACGACTATTTTAAGGCCAAGAAGCAGATTTCTATGTTAGAGGAAGAACTCCAGGCTAAGGAGAAAGAGCTTTACGATCTGAAGCATGAGTTGATTTCCAGTCAGATTCGCCTGGAAAATGCAGAGAATGCTGCAAAGCAGGCAAGGAAGGAAAGCAAAGGGAACGACTCTAAGAATAACCATACAGTCAAATAACAAATAATAAGGCTGTCCGTCATGCGGGCAGCCTTTCCAATAGAGGAAGAATGCATGAAAGAAAATGGTTTGAGAGAAAATGGCTTAAAAGAAAAGAAACGAAAGAAAGTGGAATTGCTGGCTCCGGCCGGTAATCGTGAAGCTTTCTATGGCGCCATACATGCCGGTGCGGATGCTGTGTATCTTGGCGGAGATAAGTTCGGTGCCCGGGCTTATGCAGATAATTTTACCACAGAGTCTCTGGTAGAGTGCATCCGGTATGCTCATGTCTGGGGAAGAAAAGTCTATCTGACGGTGAATACGCTGGTGAAAGACAAAGAGTGGGATCAATTGTACGACTATATCAAGCCATTTTATGAAGCAGGTTTGGATGGCGTCATTATTCAGGACCTGGGGGTATTTCTGTACCTGAAAGAACATTTTCCGGAAATGGAGCTTCATGTAAGTACACAGATGACATTGACAGGCTCTCACGGTGCGGCCTGGATGAAGGAGCTTGGTGCCTGCCGCATTGTGCCTGCAAGAGAACTGAGCCTTGAGGAAATCAGGACTATTAAGCAGGAGACCGGACTGGAAATTGAAGCCTTTATCCATGGAGCCATGTGTTATTGCTACTCAGGACAATGTCTTTTCAGCAGTATTCTGGG
>JBGVLR010000224.1:0-4254 GCA_045124375.1 Acetatifactor sp. | reverse complement strand
GCCGGATGAAGTAAAGGAGAAGATGGGTCATCCGAAAAAACGCAAAAAATAGGTTGCTATGTGCAAAAGTCTACGGTAATATGTGCCGTAACTGAGGAAATGAATCTCAGTTGGGAAGGATGGTAGCATTATAGAAAAATTGAAGAAGATGCTGGAGGAGTATTTGAAGAAAACAGAACCAGAGTATTACCCGCCAGTGGAGAATCTGCTGGATCTGATCTACGAACATTACACGGAGAATAATCCAGTAGAGAAAAACACAGTTGCTGGGAAAGCGGCAAAGGCCAAAGAAAAGGAACTGGAAGAGTGGCTGCGCAGCTTGGACGGAATGGATAGGCTCGTAGATGACTACGTCGGAGATAAGATTCCACTCTGGGAGATGATCATGGACCGGCAGGGAGCGGTGTGCTGTGCATGGGAGAAGACTGCTTTTGAGGAAGGATTGAAAGTTGGAATTCGGCTTATGACGGAAGTATACGGTATGTAACATATAGTTTATGATGAAAATAAAATGAACTCCTGAAGTTCAAAAAAGCCCTCGCTTGTTACGGCGAGGGCGTGTGGTCTTATTTTTCAGGCTTTTCAGCTTTTTTCTTCTTCGGTGCAATTTTATGACCGGAGTAGATTGCCATGCCCATGCAGACCAGAGAGCCGCAAGCGAAATACTTGTGAGCCTGCATCAGTTTCTTGCAACCTGTGTAGAAGCATCCTGCCATGCAGGCAAGTGCACCGAGTGACCAATATTTATGTGCTTTCATTTTGTATGTCCTCCTCTTTCTGTATTCTAAGCAGTTCCTCTATTTCCATTTTACTCGCTAAGCGTACCGCCGGCTTCTCTTTATAGGTTTGTGCTCCGCAGTCAGGACAACGGTCAGGTCGTTCCTTAGCAGAGAAGCAGTAGCGGCATGCATCGCAAAAGTAGTAGTTCAAGTCATGTTCACCCCAATCTCTAATATATCCTCAAATGGTAAGTGCTTCAAAAGAAGGCGTCTATCACAATCTTAGCCATTGTGATAGAATGCCTTTAACTGATTACAGAAGTTTTGTATGCTTCCGTTTCAGCCTGCATTGATCCGGCAGTTCCTTTGACCAGGGAAGATACCGGTCTATCAGATCCGGATGGTTGTGAAAATCAATATTGGGCATCTCTGACAGCAGATACTTCAGATATTCATAGGCATCCAGTTCATTGATCCGGGCATTTTCGACCATGGTATACAAGATTGCATTGGCCTGGGCTCCTTTGGGCGTGTCAGCAAACAGCCATGCACGGCGTCCTGTGGCGAAGGGGCGTATGCTTGCTTCGCAGAGGTTGTTGCTGATGGGGAGGTTTCCATCTTCCAGAAACGTTTCCAGATACTTTTTCTGGTTGGAGGCATAATTCAGTGCTTCCGTCAGTTTTTCATTTGTGGTATGCATCTGTGATGTCTTTTCCACCCACGTCCAAAAAACATCAAGCAGCATGCGGGATGCTGTCTGACGCTTCTCCTGTCTTTCTTCGGCGGACATGCCTGCCATCTCTTCTTCCAGACGGAACAGCAGGTTGATATATTCCCGTCCTTCCGCCCCTTTGGAACCTTTCAGTTCCTTCCCGTTATTGTCCAGGGGGATGCTGTCGATCATGTACCGGCGTACATGAGCCCAGCACAGGTTCCTTATGATGCCTTCCACCTTTTCATAACCGGCATAGGCATCGGTTGTCAGGTATCCGTGGAACCCTTCCAGCAGGCTGCGGGCAATATCCCCGTTCCGTGTCTGGGAATAATAGAAGTACACACTCTGGAATTCTTCGCTGCCGCCGCTGCGGATCACCCAGATGAAGGATTCACTGCTGGCTTTTTTACCGGCTTCTTTATTGCACTGGATCCGGGTCTCATCCATGTGCAGGTACCGGCATTCCATCTGGATCTGGTGGATGCGGTCATAGACCGGCTTCAGCCACTCTTCGCTGCAACGGATGGTCCAGTTGGCCATGTTGCTGCGGGGAAGGACAAGACCCAGGCGGTACCAGTCTTTCTCCTGCCGGTTAAACGGCACACCCATCATAAACTTCTGGTACATGACCTGCGCGGCAAGGGATGGGGTTGCCAGGGAATGGGACAGGACTGCATGCGGGACCGCAGCTTTCTGGAAATGTTCTTTGTCGCGGGGGCTGTCCCCTTTTCCGCACTGCGTACACTTTGCAACCTGGCGGATGATCTGCTTTACGATCAGTTTCGCGGGCTGGTATTCCACTTCTGTGCGTACGATCTCACGTCCGATCACCTTCAGTTCCCCGCCGCATTCGGTACAGGTGTCTTCCGGGTTGATGATATATTCCTCAACCTCCCGGGGCAGGCCCTGCAGCATTTCTTCCCGGATTCCAGGCTGACGTGCAGTCCGTTTATAAGGCCGGACTGTGATCTTTTTCTGTTCCCCAAGGAGTTCTTTTGCCAGTTCCGGCATGCTTTCAAACAGGCTCATCTGCCCACTGCACTGGCCGGTGGCTTCCGAGGAAGGTCCATACAGTTTCTTCCGTGCATGGAGCAGGGCCTGCACCATGTTGTCGATCTGGATCCGCTGTTTTTCTATGATCTGATCCTTCTTTTCCAGTTCCTCCTGCTGTTTTTTCACCAGCTCCCTGAGCATCTGCAGTTCTTCCTGCTCTGTCATATCCCGCACCACCGTTTCCTTGGATTCTGCTCCCTATTTTACCGGAATTCCGGTAAAATCGCAACCAGCGTCCATACAGCGGTCCGTCATTTTGACGGTGGATAACTGCAGGAAGAGCATGGATTCTTCCGATAAAATCAGCCGGCCGGGAGCAGGCTGTCCACAGTTTCTGACACTGGGAGGGCAGTTTTCACCTGAAACCCTGCCCTCTGCTGCTGATTGGTGGATAACCACTGCACTGCCTCTTCTCTTTAGAAAACGACATTTTTTTAATTTCTACTTATTTCACAAAACCCGCTGCATCTGTCCCGGCTCAGAAACAGCTGTTATTTCGGCTGACTTCCACTGCATGGTGGGCTTTCACCTGTTCCATCTCCAGTCCGGCAAGCAGCCATTCCACCTGCTGGAAGGAGATTTCTTTTGCTTCTTCCGGGGTTTTCGGCCACTGGAACTTCATCTGGTCAAGCAGTTTTTTCGATGCCAGGATAAAACCGTTCCGGTCATAACGCAGGACTTTGACGGCGGTTTTCCTTCGGTTGCAGAAAATAAATACACAGCTTTCCTCATAAGGATCCAGCTGGTATTTCAGGCTGATCAGGGCTGACAGGCCCTGTGCGCCTTTCCGGAAATCCGTTGCCCCGCATGCAATAAAGATGTGGTCTGCATCCTGGAGAAATCGTTTCAGCATAAGGTTCGGAGATGCCCAAAGAGTTCAGCAGCAAGCCTGGCATCATTGGAATCCGATATCTGCATTTCAAGCCCGTTCCACGAGACCCGCAGATTTCCGTGGATCAGAGAGCGTGAAGACACAGGAGTTTCTTTCTGAATCTCTGCAAACAGGATCTGACCATCTGCTTTACCATTGTCGGCATTTCTAACTTTTTTGAACCAGTAATAGTAGCTGTCTTTGGATATGGAATTCCGGGCACACCATTCTTTTACCGTAAGGCCGCTGGTTTCCCTGTCAGCAATCAGCTGACGCCATTTATCAATATTTGTCATGGTAATATACCTCCCTGGATAGTTTCAGAAAGTATATCACATTTCTACGGTGTTTCCGATACGCCTTCTTTTGAAGCACTTACGATTGAAATTTCCTTATTGGTAGAATGGTTAAGAATAATCAGAAGTCACTCCCTACGCGGGAGTGTGGATTGAAATCTGTGGATTGAGTAGAGATGAGATGCCCTGTGTGTTAGGATAGATGTCAGTGAAGCTTGAAGGTTTTTGTGGTAGTATATAGATAGCTATCACGGGAAGGAGCTTTCACTATGAACTACAGTCCGGAACTCAAGGAAGCTTTATTAAGGAGAATGCTTCCGCCTAACAACGAATCCATCAGTAAGATATCCAAAGAAGAAGGAATATCTGAACAGACTCTCCGTAACTGGCGTGATAAGGCCAGAGCCGACGGTATTGCAGCACCTGGAAAGGATGCTCTTCCTGATGACTGGAGCACACAGGATAAATTCCTTATCGTTGTTGAAACAGCAAGCATGAATGAAACTGAACTTGCTGAGTATGCCCGCAAAAAAGGGCTTTACATTGAACAGATTAAAGCATGGCGCGATGCCTGTATGAATGCCAACGGTGGTGTTGCCA
>JBGVLR010000223.1:0-56931 GCA_045124375.1 Acetatifactor sp. | reverse complement strand
GGAGCGATTTCATCAAGGAGCACTGTTCCGGATTAATCGACGTTGAAAACATTACACCAGAAAAACACGATGCCTTGCCACTTTAACGGTCTGGATACACCAAGGGGGTACTATGCTACGGTGGGTTATTCATCGCTTACCCTGTCTTTCCTCGTGTATCTAATTTCTTATCAGTATACCATCATAAACAGCTCCTTTAGAGATAGTATATCTGATTCCGTTTTAGAAATCTATATACTCGTATGAGATTTTTATACAATTATTGGTTGAGTTGATATTATTACGAGCCAAAAAAGGGCAGTGAGAAATTCACTAACCCTTTTTATTTGACATTATTCAAATTTAAGATATTGCACCTTGTGCATTACAGTAAAATTCAACATTGAAAACATAGTTAGCATATAAACCAAGGTATTCTAATTTGCCACTTACATCAACAGAATATGTTCGTCTGCCGTCTTTTTTACTAACAGCATAATCAATCTGAGTCCACTCCATGCCACCTGTACTACACGCAGAAGTTATGGATTCACAACTTAAAAATAATTGTCTCTGTGTTGAACTATCGTACTGTGTCATAAAATCTCCATAAATAACAACTGTAAACGATTTCCCAAAAAAGTCACCTGTCACAGACTTTGATGCAGATCCAACAGATCTGATAGAAGCATTAGACATATCATATGCCGCCTGCTCGAACATTTCCGGGCTAACCCAATCGTCATCATCCATCTCTTCAAATGCTTTTAATTGAAGACTTTTACCTGTTTCATTTACAACATTTTTTACTATTTCTTGATATTCCTGATACAATTCCTCTTTATTCTGTGTTTCCTGCGCGAAAACTCCAATAGACGAGGATAATATTAAAATAGCTGTTAATAATAGACTACCTAGCTTTTTGTTCATATTTTATTCTCCTTCCAGTCTCTGTAAAATAACCCTTCAGCGACTACACAAACTACACTACTTTTCAATCACGAGTTATCTCGTATTTTATTTATACAAACAGCAAATTCCCCCGGTTCTTCTTTCCTCCTTCACCAACAATAACGAGTTGTCTAATAAGTTTTGTTACATTTCTTCAAACATTCAAAATATAATTAATGAATAATAAAAGGGGATGATCGTTTCCCCCATCCCCGATACATCACTATTCTTCTATAATTTCAATACTTTCAAACATAGATAAAATGGTATCCAAATCTATGTAATTTGCAGTCAGAATAAATAAGTAATCCTCATATTCATAATAAGCATATGCATAACCATTTGAATACATCGCAACATCAACTACCCCACCATTTATCTCTTTTGACTCCAGAATATCATACTCCGAATCCATCATAACCTTTCCTTCATTGGTTACCAGCATCTGGTCCCATATAATTAACTCATCATTACTGTTTGTGTACGTAATACTAAGCCAATTATCCGTTACTATTTTATCTATTTCTATATATCCATCCGGTATATATATAGGTGCCATTTTCTTAAATTGCACCTCACTGTTTTGCCTAAAAAAGGAATATAATATTGAATCCTCATAAATTGTTTTAACTGTTTTAAAAAAATTTATTCTGTATGCATCTACACTCATTGTGATCAACAAAAATGTACTTAAAATACCTATAAAGACAACTGCAATTTTTTTTGAAATACCATAAATAGATTTCCGTAGAGGGAATCTTTCTTCTTGCATCAGGAGTTTCATTTTATGGTTAAACTTTTTTGAAAACTTATAATCAAAATACTCTATATCTACTTGCTTCTCCAATTCTTGAATTATTGCAGTGTCCACAACCGGCATATACTGATATAACCATTCATCAGTCACTTTCACATTTGTCATATACTCTATCCTCCAAATTATTTATTGCTTGCTGAATCATTATCTTTCCCCTGAAAAGTCTCTGCCTGACAGTTCCTTCTGAAATCCTGAGCATTTCCGCAATCTCACTGTTTTCTAAATTGTTTGAATATTTTAGCAAAAAGACATCTCGATATTTGACTGGCAGACCTATCAAAATATCCAAAACACGATTGTCCATCTCAGTCTCCAAATAGGCAAGCGGCATATCGTTCTCACCCAACTCATCTATGTAAATCTCTCTTTTCATTTGGATACTCCTTTTTCTATAAATATCTATAGTAGCATTTTTGGTAATCGTTATCAGATATCGCTTGGTTTCCCTCGTATCTACATCTCCTATCTTCTCCATGTTTTTGGAAACCTTAATAAAAGCCTCGTGAACTGCATCTTCAGCCAAATAATTATCTTTCAGGACATCAAAAGCCACTTTCAGCATTAAGTATTTGTATTTCTCATAGAGAATAACAAATTTTCTTTTATCATTCTCTGAATCAATCATCATTAAGTAGATCACTTATTATACCCCTTTACAAAATTCTCTCTATATTTTTATAACGTATCTTTTATGCCTTTTGTTACATAAAAATAAATTTTTTACATATTTTCTTATATCAAAACGAAGTATATTATAATATGTGGACTGCGCATTAACAATGACTGTTTTATAATTCCTCTTTTTGTTGAAAGGTAATTAAAGCAAGAAGCAATTTCCTAATATCTTAAAAAAGTACTTGCCAAAATCACATTTTGAGGATATAATGAATAAGTCGTGTAAACGAGTTGCTGAAATAGCTCAGTCGGTAGAGCACTTCACTCGTAATGAAGGGGTCGTGGGTTCGAGTCCCATTTTCAGCTGTTTAAAGGAAGATGCAATAAATATGGTTGAAATACCTATTTATCGCATCTTTCTGCGTTTTGGAACAGCAAAAGAATCTTACTAAAATATTCATGAGGTGAAAATTATGTTATTGTACATTATCCGTCACGGTGAACCGGACTACACAACAGACACACTGACAGAAAGAGGCCGACTTCAGGCTGAAGCAGTAGGGAAAAGAATGGCTGCTTCCAAAATTGACAGAATCTTCTCTTCTCCCATGGGACGTGCAATACAGACTGCCGAACCTGCCTGCCGCCTTTTAAATCTCCCATGCAATATTGAGGAATGGACTCATGAGATCCAGGAAGAAAGGCTTACTCCCTTTCCCGATGGTGTGCTCAAATCCGTTTCCAAAGTTCAGAATACCTATTTTCGTGAAAACGGTAATATTAATCTGGACTATGCTCATTCCTTCGAATGTACAGGCTTTAATGAATCAAAAATGGATTCAGCTGTTACTTTTATCGAAGCACACGGGAAAGAGTTTCTGGAACGTCTGGGATACAAAGAGGAAAATGGCGTATACCGCATCTTAAGACCAAATGAGGAGAAGGTTGCTCTTTTCTGCCACGCTGCTTTTTCCAGAGCATGGCTGTCGGTTCTTTTACATATTCCTACGCATATGATGTGGTCATCTTTTAGCTATACTCACACAGGGGTCACCGTTTTGGAGTTTAAGAATAATCCAAACGGAGTCACTGCTCCCAAATGCTTATGTTATTCAGATATGGGACATTTATATGCAGAAAATCTGGATATGAAATATTGCAGCGGAATAGAAATCTAATGATTACATCAAAAAAAGGAAGTCGCCCCGTATGAGGTTACTTCCTTTTTTATGCTCAATCATTCACGATAAATCTTACATTCCCATCTCTTTTCTCTTCAGTTCATTCAGAAGCTGAGGATATAACTGACAGCTCATACCGCCGTCTACCATGATTTCCGTACCGGTCACGTTCTTAGATTCATCGCTTCCCAGATACCATGCAGCATTGGCAATATCTTCAAAATCAGAGATGTCTCCGATCGGTGTGAGACTGCCGTTTACGATCTGCTTGGAGCCCATCTGTACCCAACGCTCTGTCTTAATGGTACCGGGCAGTACTACGTTGCTGCGGATGCCGTAAGGTCCCAGATCAATGGCAAATGCCTTGGACATTGCATTGATACCGCCCTTGGAAGCACAGTAAGCAGAACGGTTAGGGATAGCTCTGTAAGCAGTATTGGAGCTGATAAACACGATAGCTCCCTTATGCTGCTCTTTCATTCTGAGAGCTGCCTGACGAACGATCATAAAGTTCCATACAAGATTGGTCTCAAATACTCTCTGGAATTCCTCTACAGGAACGCTAAAGAAATCCATTCCCTTTGCAGGGTCGGTACCAAAACCAAGATCTGCTGCATTTAAGACAACAGTCTCAACGAATCTGTCCAGAGAATCGATATCCTTAAATACGTCGATAACTGCCTGCTCATCACGGATATCCAGGCCGTATCCTTTTGCAAAAACACCGTATTTCTGTGCTACAGCATCAGCTGCCTCCTGAGCACGCTCGCCGTTTCTGGAACTGATGAACACATCATATCCTTCTTTTGCAAAACGCTCAGCAGTAGCCAGTCCGGTTCCTACGGTTCCACCTGTTATAAACATTGCTTTCTTCATGTCATTCTCCAATCCGCCGCCTCTTTTGGCGGCAATCATTTTCTTAGAAATAAAACTCACTCTTGGCAGGACGAATATCTGTAAGTGCGCCGGTATAATGTCTTAAAGTATGAGGCTGATACGGATGCTTTAAGCACTCTTCTTCATTGATCTCAATGCCGAGACCGGGCTTGTCAGGAATGGTAATATAACCATTTTCATATTCTAACTGCTCGTTCACTACATCTTTTCTCCACTCTACATCACTGTACATGATCTCCAGGATACAGAAGTTAGGACAGGTTGCAGCCAGCTGTAAGGTAGCAGCATTAGCAACAGGGCCGGAAGGATTGTGAGGTGCGAAAGGTATGTATCTGCTCTCTGCTTCCGCTGCGATCTTCTTCAGTTCCATGATACCGCCGGCATGGGAAATATCAGGCTGGATATAATCTGATGCACGCAGATCAAACAGTTTTCTGTAATCCCATCTGGAGTACAGACGCTCACCCGCAGAGATTGCTACCGGTGACTTGTCTCTTACTGCTTTCAAAGCCTCAAGATTATCGGGTGGAACAGGCTCTTCAAAGAACATAGGCTTGAACTGCTCCAGTTCCTTGGCAATGCGGATACCGGTGGGAACATCAAATCTTCCGTGACCTTCGATCAACAGATCCACCTGGTTACCTACAGCTTCTCTGACAGCTGCCACACAGCGCAGTGCCTTGTCCAGATCAGCATTGGAAATCTGCAGATAGCTCTTTCCGAAAGGATCCCACTTCATAGCAGTTACGCCTCTCTGTACGGCGATTCTTGCTTTCTCTCCGAACTCTTCCGGTTCCTTTGCTCCTGCGAACCAACCGTTAACATAGATTCTTACCTTTTCGTTCACCTTGCCGCCCAAAAGCTGGTATACAGGCACGTTCAGGGTCTTACCGAGGATATCCCACAATGCCATTTCAACCGCTGAGAGCGCACTCATTAATACCGGGCCGCCGCGCCAGTATGCATCACGATAGATGCTGTGCCAGTGTTTCTCAATTTCCAGAGGATTCTTGTTTAACAAGTATTCCTTAATATGTTCCAGTGCTCCCAGGAATGCTTTCTCCTTATATTCCAGAGTACCTTCTCCCACACCTGTGATTCCTTCATCCGTGTAAATCTTTACAAAGACCCAGTTGGTTCGAAAACAGTCTACTGTAAAGGCTTTGATATCTGTTACTTTCATTTTATAATCTTACCTCCTTATAAATTTCAGGGACAATTTTATGTGCACAGTCAAAATCCTGTTCCGGTTTCAAGTCGTCAAACAGACCGAAATGAACGGGCACTACTTTGGCTGCATCAATCGCTTCTGCAAATCTGGCAGCATCTTTCATATTCATGTTGTTGCCGGCTCCGTTTACTGGTAAAAATACAGCTTCGATGGCTTTACCTGTCTTCTTCACATCTTCAATGACCTGATGATGATACAGAGTATCTCCTGTGACATAATAAGTTTTACCTTCATAAGTAATCAACACACCGATTGCATGATCATCACTGTGCTGTGCATGAACAGCTTCAAAAGTAATCTTGCCTTCTGTCCATTCTGTGCGGCGCTCAAACATCACATAATTATGGTCATTTCCATAAGTCCTGACGTTCTTCCAGGCGTTCTGAGATGCCATCACGGTGATTCCTTCATTTTGACCCAAGATTACCTGCAAGGTTTCCGGGTCGGTATGATCCAGATGATCATGTGTCAGAACCAGGATGTCCGGCCTCATATTCAGGAACTCCTCATCTACGGCCACACGTCTTTCATTGCGTGGATTTACAGCTGCCACGCTATTGGAAAGATAGGGATCTACCATCACTTTTACTCCGTCGAACTCAAACAGCAGTCCGGCTTGCCCTAACCAGATACACTTCATAAATTCCCTCCTGTTTTTCAATTTTGTATTTTCTTTGCTTTTTTTATTTAAATCTGATAAAATGAATATATCACAAAGGATACAGCTTTACTATCAATATCCTTTACACTTTTTTAGAAATCCTATCATTTTAAAAATAATACTGTAAGAGGAGAATATGATGCGTACTTACCTGCCTGTTATATCAGCCGCCGGCTTTTTTGATTCCAGAGATAAATTTTCAGATCCGAAGAGATATCACGATGATTCTATTACAAAACTGCGCACTGTAGTGGATTATGAATTGGAACTTTTTACCCAGGATGGAGGCATTTCTCATTTAAACGGTATCAGTTATCCGATCAGAAAAGGAGATATCCTGGTAGCCTGTCCCGGTGACAAGAGACAGAGTACCCTTCATTTTACCGCCCTTTTTATCCACTTTGGGACAAAAGACGAAGCCGTGAAAGAGCTGATTCAATCCATCAGCGGTTATCATATTGACGTGGGATACGAAAAGTTCTGCCCGGCGCTCTCCGATATCTGCGAAGCTGCTCTTTCCTTTGAAAATGACAGCGATCTTGCTGCTTCCGGAAAGCTGATTTCTTTTTTGTGCCAGCTGAAAAAAAATTGCCTCATGCATTCTAACACTACTGAAAACGGAAACTCCTACTCCGTCATCAGCAATGCGATTGAATACATGAAGCAAAACTATATGGAACCTCTGACAGTAGCCGCCATTGCAGAGCACTGCTGTCTCAGCTCCTCTTATTTTTATAAAATATTTTATGAAACCACCTGTACAACGCCCAATGCTTATCTGACCAGGCTCAGGCTGTCAGCGGCTAAAGCAATGCTTGTGTCCACCACACTTTCCATTGCAGAAATTGCCGTAAAATGCGGTTTTAATTCACAGGCGTACTTCAGCGATTGTTTTAAAAAGCAATTCGATACCACACCGCGGGCATTTCGCAGAAACTTCCTATACCCTGATCATGAGGCATAGCAGGTATTTGTTACATAGTACTTCTCAGAAGCTGGGAAACCTTCTTCCAGTCTCCATCTAAAACATGGTAGGTGGCCAGCTTCTGAAGCGGCTCTTTCGGTGAAATTTCTGTGTGGATATATAAGGAATCCATACCAACAGCTATGGCCCCTGCAATATCAGAGCGTTCATCATTTCCGACCATGAGGCAGGTCTTTGGATCCAGCTGAAATTTATCCAACAAACGCTGATAAAATATTGGAGATGGCTTCTTATAGCCTTCTTCAGAAGAAATCAGAATGCCATCGAAACAAGGTGTCAGCCACAACATGTCCAGTTCCGGTCTTGTAAAATCAGACTGTGCATTGGACAAAAGATAGACACCTTTCCCTCCTGCCCTCAGTGCCTTTAAAGTATCCATGACACCTTCATACGTCTTAAGCTTCTGTCTGGATAAGGTGCGAAATGTAATTGCAGTCATTTTAGCAAGTTGACTATCGCAGTCAACTCCTTTTTCAGCATATAACTGCTTAAATACTTTACCCAAATCCGGTTCTCCGCCTTCCGGAAATTCTTTACAGAGCTGTTTTTCCAATTTCCGGAAAGTTTCTTTCAATTCCCTGGCTGTATATATCGCACCGGATGATGAGTAAATTTCACTCATTTTCTGCCACAAATACGGCTTATTTTCATTCGTCCGGATATCCACCAGAGTTCCGTATAAGTCAAAAATATAATTCTCGTACATTGTTTTACGACAAAACCGGTTCTGTATGGTACAGGAACCGGTTCTGCCATCTCCTTTTAAGCTTTCTGTTTAATCTCTCAGAACATCATATACACGTAAGATTTCTCCCACACTCCAGGCCTGTGCGAAACAGCCCTTAGAAGATACGGGATTCTCTCCGTCATAGATTTCAGGAAGCTGTCCGATACAGCCTTCCCGTAATGCTGCTTCCATAACACGCAGCTGCTCAGATACATATTCCTTTGCTTCTGCAGAATAATCGTTTACTTTCAGATATGCAAGGTAATAGCCTCCCATAGGGAATGTCCAGACCGTTCCCTGATGATAAGCCAGGTCTCTGTCCAGCTGCGCGCCGCCATAGAACGGTCTGAACTGAGCATCAGCCGGATCCAGCGTTCTCAAACCATATGGCGTATACAGCTTACGGAATACGGTTTCTACTACCTGTTTCTCCTGCTCCTTGGAAAGAAGGGAGAACGGAAGGGAAATCGCCCATATCTGATTGCAGCGGATCTGGTTATCAGCTTCTGTTCCGGAAAGGACATCTTTCAGACATCCTGCTTCTTCGTTCCAGAACTTATTGTAAAAGCTTTCTTTTACTTTAGCTGCAAGGCTGCCGTAATCAAATTGACTTTCGCAGTCAACTTCCGGTGCAAACATTTCCATGATGCGTAGAGCGTTATACCAGTAAGCATTGATCTCAACCGGTTTTCCATGTCTGGGAGTAGGCAGGATATCTTCTACTCTTACATCCATCCAGGTTACCTGATCATAGCCCTCACCTGCCATGATCAAACTGTCTTCATCCATATGAATGCCGAAATCAGTGCCCTTCCGGTACCAGGTGATGATTTCTTTCATAACAGGATATGCTTCTTTGACAAACTCCATGTTGCCTGTACGTTTATAATATTCATATACCGCAACCACAAATAACAGCGCTGCATCTACTGTATTATAACCGGGTGCATTGCTGCCTTCCGGGAAAAGATTAGGCATCAGTCCCTTATTACAGTAAGCCATAAAGGTACGTAAAATGCTCTCTGCAGTCTCAAACTGTCTTGAGGACAGGCAGCATCCCATCAACGCGATCATGGTATCTCTTCCCCAGTCTTCAAAGAACGGGAAGCCTGCAAGAATGGTCTTTCCATTGGTTGAAGCCCGGTAGGAAATGAACTGATCGGCACTCACTGCCAGCTGTGAAGCAGTTCTATCTTCAAATCCTGCCTGTTCTTCCAGCGCTTTTCTGTATGCTTTCACATTTTCAATGATATCTTTTACAGCAGGCAAAGTATTTTCCATGCTGTATACGATTTCCAGTGTCTCGTCTTTTCCGGAAGGTACCGCAAATGTAATCTGATGATTAACAGCAGACCGTCCCAAAGACATCTTGCCATCAGCGACATCATCAGAATAATATAATGTATCGCAGAACCCGGCGGCAATTTCTTCGAAGCTTCCATTGGTAGCATAGTACATGCACTGACCGTTAGAACAGATTTTATTATCTGTCACGGTAAATTCCTGCTTGTTGGAAAGTCTCACCCCCTTAGGCACAAACTGCAGATGAGGTGTGACAGTAAGTTTTACCTCTTTATCGGAACGATTTCTGATTTTGTAAGAAATACCGATTGTATTCTTTCCCTGCTCCATTACAATGGTGCGCACAACCTCAGCACCTTCTGCCAGATAAGTCCACTGGGGATAATCTTCAAAGCAAAAACTGCTCAGATACAGATATCCTTTTTCTCGTTTCTCATGCTGCTGGAAATCCTGGCTTGAGAGATATACTTTCCTGCTTCCTACTTCCAGTGTCTCTTCCAATCGATGAATCATATTGTACCTGTGATTGGGAGAATGGGTGCAGGCCATAAATACAGCCTGGTCATTACGACTGCAGGAACCGATAACGCTGAGAGAGGAGAACCCTCCCAGGCCATTGGTCATCAGGTAGCAGTTCTCCTCTCCGCGCTCAAAGGTTTTCCAGTCCTGTTTCCCATAAATAAATTTCATGAATTCAGTACTCCTCTTTAAGCAATTTCTTTTTTATTTTTACTTTTTCTTTTCAGCTTCTTCTTTTGCCTTTAACTCCAGCATCTTCTGCTTCTCTTTATACTGGCAGTCAGCAGACAGACGCGCACTGATCTTGGTCAGCGCATAAATCTTGTCACTCAATTCCTTTGAGATCATCTCAGAATTGATACGCCACTTCCAGTTTGAACCAAGAGTGGAAGGATGGTTGATTCTTGCTTCTGCATCCAGTCCCATGAAATCCTGAATGGGAGTGATACAGGTATTAGCAGTACTCATCATTGCCAGACGGACAAAATCCCAATATTTCTTATCAGCAGGAGTATGTGCATTATCCATGTATTCTTCTGCAAAAGCTCTGCTCTCATCGTCTAAGCCCTTATACCACTGTACCAGTGTCTCATTGTCATGAGTACCGGTATATACTACACAGTTACGATCATAGCCATGAGGAAGGTAGTCGCTTTCTTCTCTGGGGTCGAAGGCAAATTCCAGTACCTTCATTCCGGGATATCCGCTGTCCTTCAGAAGCTGTACAACGGTAGGTGTCTGGAAGCCCAAGTCTTCTGCAATAATCTGCTTCTCACCCAGTCTTGCGTCCAGTGTACGGAACAGTTCGATTCCGGGTCCCTTCTCCCAATGACCGTTGACTGCTGTCTTATCGCCGTAAGGAATGCTGTAATATTCATCAAATCCTCTGAAGTGATCGATTCTTACTACATCATACATCTTAAAGCAATGGTCAAGTCTTCTGCACCACCACTCGTATCCTGTCTGTCTGTGATAATCCCAACGATACAGAGGGTTGCCCCAAAGCTGTCCGTCAGCAGAGAATGCATCAGGAGGACAGCCTGCTACAGCACAAGGCTGGAAATCCGCATCGAATTGGAACAGTTCGGGAGATGCCCATGCATCTGCAGAGTCAAAAGCAACATAAATAGGAATATCACCGATGATTTCGATGCCATTATCGTTAGCATATCTCTTCAGCTTATCCCACTGTTTTCTGAAAGTAAACTGAAGGTACTTATAAAATTCAATATCAAAGTAGCACTCTCTGCGATAATAATCCATTGCAAAGCCCCAACGCTTCTTGATATCTTCTGCCCATTCACTCCAGCAAGCACCGTTAAATCTCTTCTTAACAGCCATGAACAGCGCATAATCATCCAGCCATCCGGCATTCTCATGAATAAAGGAAATGTAGTCAGGATTCTGTGCAATATTGCTTCGCTCATATGCAAGTCTTAAAAGTGAGAAACGATTCTCATACAGCTTACCGTAATCTATGTAAGAAGCATTATCGCCAAAATCAGCAGCATCACATTCCTCTTTGGTCAGAACGCCCTCTTCAATCAGCGCTTCCAGGTCAATAAAATATGGATTACCTGCGAAGGAAGAGAAAGACTGGTAAGGAGAATCTCCATAGCTTGTAGGAGCAAGAGGCAGAATCTGCCAATAGCTCTGTCCAGCCTCCTTTAATTGATCTATCCACTTGTATGCTTCCTTTGAGAAACAGCCAATTCCATAGTTAGATGGCAGGCTGGCTACAGGAAGCAGAATTCCGCTTGCTCTTTTCATCTTGATTACCCTTTCTATTCAACTTTTCTTCCCAACATCATACCACATCCGGCTTCTACAATCAACTGACCGTCCATGGTAAATGCTGGCTGTTTCAGACAGTCTGTGCTTACTTTATCCGCAAGAACTGTCCAATTGCCCGAAGGTAATGTTACGGATGTTTTCTCTTCCGCATTGTAAATAATGAATAACTGATCCCAGTTATCTTTTGACATCTGCTCAGTCCTGTTATCCACAAGGAAAGAAACAACGCCGTCTTTCCAGACCTTTTTCTCTGAAATACGCTTGTATGCCTCCGGAGATTTATCGCACAATCCGGGAAGCTTCTTACGAAGGCTGATCAAGCCCTCATAATATTCCAAAAGATCTGCAAATTCCAGTGTCTGGTGCCAACGCAGCATATTGACCTCAGGATCAGAACGATAACTGTTGCCGTCCCCTAATTTGGTCCGCCCAAATTCCTCTCCTGCCTGTAAGAACACATAGCCCTGGCAGGTAAAGTAAATAAAAGCTGCCAGTTTATTGGCTTCCAGGATATCTTCATGCTTTTCCGTATACACAGAATCATCACTGACCGGCTCCATACCCTGCCTGTATTCATTGTTGACTCCATATCCGCCATGCATGGACAGTACCAGCTTATCCCACAGAGTAAAATTATCATGTGCAGATACATAGTTGATAATCTGCGCACAGCTCTTAGGCTTAAATTCTCCGTCACCCAGGCCGCACCAGCCGGTTACTGCCCCAAGCAGCTTCTGCTCCAGATGCTTTCCGCCATTGACGAATCCCGGAACCTCTTCATAGAACACGTGTCCCTTGATGACATCTCTCGTATCATCGCTGAACAGTGCAATTCCTGTATCCAGATGCTCCACATTGCTCTTCAATGCAGCCATCGTTCCCTCTTCCATAGGAGAATCTGTAGCTCTCCAGGGTTCTCCATAGAGCATCTTCTCTCCGGCACCGAATTCTTCGTCCAGCTCTTTCCTGATTCTGTTCATCAGTTCTACTGTAAGCAATCCCATAAGGTCGAATCGGAAACCGTCAATATGGTATTCTTTTGCCCAATACATAACAGAATCGGCAATATAGTTATCTACCATAGCTCTGCCACAGGCAACATCGCTGCCGCAGGCTGAACCGTTTGCCAGAGTACCATCTGCCCATCTTCTGTTGTAATATCCGGGAACCATTCTCTCCAGCCAGGAATCCGGTTCGTAAGTGTGATTATAAACCACATCCATGATGACCCTGATACCATTCTTGTGCAGTGCCTGAATCATTTCCTTGCACTCTTTGATACGTACTTCCCCATGATATGGATCTGTGGAGAAAGAGCCTTCCGGCACATTGTAATTCACCGGGTCATATCCCCAGTTGAACTGCCTTTCATCTCCGGCTTCGTCCAGCCATCCATAGTCATACATAGGCAGAAGATGCACGTGAGTAATACCCAGCTTCTTCAGATGATCTATACAGGTCGGATACTGTCCGTTGGTATCCGTCACCGTAAATGCCTTATATTTTCCCCGATATTCATTAGGTACACCGCTTTCCGGATCGTAAGAGAAATCCTTGATGTGCAGCTCATAAATAATATTCTCGCTGCCAAGTGCAGGGGCTTTCTCTTCCGAAAAGCCTTCCGGATCCGTCTGTCTTAAATCCACTACCATACTGCGGACACCGTTGCACCCACAGGCAATTGCATAGGGATCTGCCGTTCTGACAGCTTCTCCGTATCTGTAGACAGTATAGTCATAATAAGTACCATGAAGGTTCTCTTCTGACTTCCAGCTCCAGGTTCCGTTCTCTTCGGGAATCATTTCTTTCGTGGTATATTCGTCCGAACCGCCATCGCGATATAAATTTAATTCTATTCTGTCAGCAAGAGGGCTCCATACTTTAAATATGGTGCCCTCCTTTGAACAGATTGCGCCCAGATCTTTTCCGTCATATCTGAACTTTTTATCAAACTCTTTGTTATAAAGTATATATTTTTCAGATTTCACGCTGAAACGCTCCTGTAAAATTATTTTAATTGTACTTCAAACGATTAACCCTTAACTGCGCCGGAAACGCCTTCAACATAGCACTTCTGAGTCAGCAGGAACAGGATGGAAATCGGGATGGAAATAATTACACAACCAGCATAGAACTGAGTATAGTAATATTCGATATATTCCTTCTCCAACATGGTCCACAGACCGATAGCGATAGTATAATAAGGAGTCTCGTTACCCATGATAACCTTTGCGAAGATGTAGTCAACCCAAGGACCCATGAAAGAAGTAATCAAGGTATAGGTAATGATGGGTTTAGACATCGGAATGGTTATATGGAGGAAAGTATCCCACTTGGTAGCACCATCAATATATGCAGCCTCATCAATGGTTCTGGGAATCATATCAAAGAAGCCCTTTGCCATATAGAAGCCCAGGCCGGCACCTCCCGAGTACACAAGCACTAATGCAACCTGCTTCAGGACACCTGTCTCCAAGAGATTAAGTCCTTTTAAGATGTAGTAAACAGCAATCATGGACATGAATCCGGGGAACATACCCAGAATCAGTGCAATATTCAGGAACGGTTTACGCATCTTGAAACGCAGACGGCTCATTACGTATGATACGCACAGTACAAAGAATGCAGAAAGCAAGGTACTGAATATTGCGATGATCAAGGTATTCAAGAACCATTTGTTAAAGTTGATGATGTTATTTCCATGGAACAGATTAATGTAGTTATCGAGGGTATATTCCTTAGGGAATATGTAGGTCTTGTAGGAACCGCTCTCTTTACGGAAAGAGGTCAAAATAATGTAACCAATCGGCAGTACCCAAATAACACTAAGTATAGCCAGCAGAATATGGCAGGCAGTATTGACTATAAATCTCTTTGTTCTCATTATTGGAATGCCCCCTCATCTTTATACGAACCGGTATTCCGGTAAGTGATCAATGATACAACTGCGAGGATAATAAATGTCATGATACCGATAACAGCACCCAGGTTGTAGTCCTTCTGTGTGATGGTAAGCTTATACAGCCAGGTAACAAGAAGGTCTGTTCTTCCTGCATAGTAGTATTCCAGAGAATCCGGTCCACCACCTGTCAGCAGGTAGATAACGTTGAAGTTGTTGATATTTCCGGTAAAGGAAGTAATCAGGTTCGGAGTCATAACAAACAGCATATAAGGAAGGGTAATCTTGCGGAAGATAATAGGTGCGCTGGCACCGTCAATCTTAGCTGCTTCATACAATTCACCAGGAATATTCTGCAGAATACCGGTGGTGGACAACATGGTATAAGGAACACCAATCCATATATTAATACAAATAATTACAATCTTAGCAATAGTCGGATCTGTAAAGAACGGAACGGAACCAGTCTTTCCGATAATACCGGCATAACGTAAGAATACGTTAATAGGTCCGTTCGCATTGAAGATAGTCTTCATACTCAAAAGAGTAACGAACTGAGGTACTGCAATAGACAGTACGAACATAAATCTCCAGAATCCTTTGCATCTGGTTCCCTTACGGTTGATCAGCAATGCAAGCAGAAGTCCCAGGATATAACAGGATACTGTTGCACATACTGCCCAGATCAAGGTCCATCCCAAAACCGGCCAGAATGTAGATGCCAGCTTACCGCCCTGAGAGAACATAGCTGAGAAGTTGCTGAAACCTACCCATTCAAACAAGTTTCCGGGTGGCTGATGTTCATGGTCATAACTTGTAAATGCAATCAGGATCATGAAGATCAAAGGAATAATGGTAAAAGTAATAATACCAAACAACGGGAATGTTAATAACAGAGAATGAAGATTCTCTTCTTTTAATGATCTTAAGTCATCACGGAATGTAGGAACTTTCATTCCTTTTTCTTTACGTAACTGTGTGCAGAATGCACTCTTGCAGGACATAAAAGCAAAAAAAATGATTGCTGCTGTCAAGGCAATTGTAATAACACCGTACAACAGACAGAGCATGGAATTATCACCCTGTGAGTACTCGTAAATTCCCTTTGCCTCGTTGTAAACCTCTCCCTGTGCTACGGTACCCAGTGTAACAAAGTTCACCAGCGACTGGCAGCCAAAGCTGAGCATATATGCAATATATCCAATTTCAAGAGCAAGGAAAATGATACCTCTGGCAAACTGCTTATTAATTATGTTTCCAAGTCCGAAGATGAGCAGAGAAATCTTGGTAACTGCATTTCCCTTCCCAAATGCCTGGAAACAACTATAATCAGAGGGCTTGGTATAAAAAGGCTCTTCCTTCTTTTTCAAGATACCCATAGAAAACCTCCTAAATCATGTAAACATGAGAATGCTAAATTATAAATCTGAATATAGTTTCAAATAGGGATACCACTCTTACCGAATGGCATCCCTCAATTACTATCAAGTAAGTACTTATTCAGCTGTCATAGCTGCTACGAAAGCATCCAGTTTTGCCTGAACATTGTCCTTGTTGATTTCACCGCTTCTGATCTCGGTAGGGATTGCACCGGCATAGCTCCAGTATCTGGTACCAAATACGGAAGAAGCAGGCTGTGCAACAGAAGCTGTATTAGCTTCGTTAACGATTACAGTTGCCAGAGGATCGCTCAGAACAGCTTCGCTGTTACCGGCATTGATGTTAGCAGGGATCTGGCCGGACTTCTCATAACGAAGAACCTGATTCTCTTCATTTCCAAGGAATGTTGCGAAAGCAACTGCTGCCTGCATGTTCTCGGTCTTAGCGTTAACACCGATACACTTGGAACCGTAGAATCCAAGAAGCTGATAATCAGTTCCGTCAGGATTGAAGGTAGGAATAACTGCTCTTCCCAGGTCATCGCCCAGAGCATCTGCATACAGCTGATCATTCCAAGAACCATCGAACCAAGCACCCAGTCTGTGGTCTGCAATCAGCTCAGATACAGAAATTTCACCATCATATGCACATTTAGGATTGTTGATCAGGTCGATCAGGTAATTGGTAACTGCAACACCTGTTTCGTTGTTCCAGTCAACACCTGCAGCCAGATCACTACCATCAGCACCAAATACGCTCAGGCCGGCACCATAGTACCATGCACCGAGTTTCCAACCGCCTGAAGACTCAAAGTAGAAATTGTAAACATCTTCTTCAGTCTCTTTAGCCATGATGCTCTCGATAGACTTGATATCGTTCTCATCTAACAGAGTCTTATCATAGTACATGTAGAAAGTATTGTGGGTGAAAGGAATACCATACAGACCTTCACCAACTTTAGCAGTAGCTACAACAGATTCAGCAATGGTCTCGTTAACCATGGTCTCTGTCTCACCACCAAGTCTTGCAATTGCACCAGCGTCAACAAGCTCAACAATCTGGTCACTTGCAAAGAAGAAAACATCAGCTGCTGCTTCAACGTCTCTTAAGATATTCTCTTTAGCAACGTCTTCACCAACGATTTCTGTTGTCCAGGTGATATTCCATTCAGGATGAGCATCAGCAAATGCCTTCTGCTGTTCTTCGATAATTCCGGAGTCTACCTGATTCTGGGGAACCCATACTTTCAGAGCAACATCAGTAACCTCTGAAGTACCTGCATTTGTAGCCTCTGAAGCACCTGCATTTGTAGCTGCAGAACCTGAAGAAGATGTAGAACCACTGTTACCGCATCCTGCAAGTAATGTTGCGGACATTGCTGCAACTAATGCGCAAGCTAAAACCTTTTTCATTTTAATTACCTCCTTAAATTTGCGAAATATGTTTCGCTAAGTTTTGTTTAATCATAGATTAGCACAAAAAAATCTTTGTGTCAATAGCGTTCCTTCGTTACTTTGCACAGAAAAGTGACATTAATCTTTACCTTTTGTGCACTTTTCCTTACTTTACGAAATTTTACAAAACAATAGTTTCGAAACTTCTATTTTTATTTTTCGTTAAGAGAAATTTTAGAAATGCCTATTTTTCGGCATTTCCCGGACATACTATTAGATTACTCATATTTTAAGTTTAGTGAAACAGCTTGTATTTCAGAGTTTTTTTTGTTATAATTGGGAAAATAGATTTTATTTATCAGTCAACTTTCACAAAATTTGGAGGTAACCTATGGCTACCATTAATGATATCGCAACAAAGCTTGGCATATCTAAGAGCACTGTATCAAAAGGGCTCAATAACGCTACTGATGTCAGCGAAGAGATGCGCCGGAAGATCCTTGAGACTGCTGTTGAACTGGGTTATATCAATAAACGTATCCAGAAAAGCGAGAAGAAAATCTGTATTCTGGTAGAGAATATGGATTTCCATACCCCAAATCAGTTTGGCCATGATATCATCATGGGATTTAAGCAAATGGCCGAACCCGAGGGCTGGGTCGTAGATGTGATCCCACTCACTATAGACATGCAGAAATTGACTCCTTACGATATTTTTATCATGGAACGTGGATACCATGCTGCTTTCATATTGGGGCTTTCCCTTCTGGATCCCTGGATGCAGGAATTCCGCACCAGCCATGTCCCAACCGTACTGTATGATAATTACATTAAAAGTAATCCATGTATTGCTTCTGTTGGCTGTGATAACGATGAAGGATTTGATCTGGCCGTTAAGCATCTGCTCAAACTGGGGCATAGAAAGATTGGCCTGATCTCCGGTCCGCCGGATTCTTATATTATGAAAACAAGATATAATGCCTACCTGAATGCTATGGGGCGATATGGTCTGGAAATTAACGAAGACTATATCGGTCTTGGTTATTTCGTATCTGAATCTACCAGAAAATATATCCCAAAGCTATTGGATCAGGGAGTAACAGCAATCCTCTTTTCTCACGACGTAAGGGCTATTTCCGCAATTACGGAATGTATAGACAGGAATATCCAGATACCTAAGGACTTAAGCATCATTGGTTTCGATGACCTGCCGATGACCGAGCACACTTGTCCTCCGCTCACAACGATTCATCAGGATCGTATTTCTCTTGGAAAATGTGGATATTACGCAATGTCCTGTCTATTGAACAATATACCGATTGGCTCCATTCAATTACGTGCGCCTTTAATTGTAAGAGGTTCAACCGGCCCTGTCCCCGAAAAGACGATATCCGCGAACATTTCAGAATAGCATTGATACTAAAATGCAGCTTTTCGCTTTGGTATTTAACCCCGAAAAGCTGCATTTTCTTATCCTCTCCTACTGTTGTATGTGTACATCCACCTGAGGGAAAGGTATCTTGATTCCTGCATGATCCAGAGCATATTTACAATTCTCCGTAACGCGCCATTTTCCGGCCCAGAAATCTTCGTTAGTAAACCAGCATCTGACACCCAGATTGACAGAAGAATCAGCCAATTGATCAACAAAAACTTTCATATCCATATCTTTCAGTACCGCTTCATCATTCTTAAGGACTTCCATCAACACTTCCTTTGCTTTTCTGATATCAGAATTATAAGAAATTCCAATAACGATATCCATCCTTCTTGTCTTCGCAGCTGTGGCATTTACGATACTGTTGTTAGAAAGTGTACCGTTTGGCAGAACAATGACTTTATTATCGGGTGTTACAAGCTTTGTGTAGAAAATCTGTATCTCGCTTACAGTGCCTTCATGACCGGATTCTGCCACAATATAATCACCTACTTTAAAAGGTTTTAGAAGAAGCAGAAGAACGCCTCCAGCCAGATTGGACAAACTTCCCTGAACAGCAAGACCAATAGCTACACCTGCAGAGCCAACCAGAGCTATGATACTTGCCGCATCCACTCCGAATGATGTTGCTATCATAAATACAAGTATCACGTATAAAGCTGATTTTACGAATGAATCCACGAACTGCACTGCACCTGTGTCCGCATTGGCACGGTTCATTGATTTTTTAATGATCTTACGAATCAGCTTGATCACCTGGGTGCCTACAGCAAATACTAACAAAGCAAGCAGAATTCTCATTCCCAATGCCAGTATTTTCTCAGGAAGTTCTTCCAGAAACTTCTTGATGACACCGGGTTCAGCCACCTGTGACCCCAAAACTTCTTTTACTTCTTCAACCAGTTCGTTTGTTTCCATAGCAGCCAAAATCACATTTTTTAATGATAAAATCATTGTTTTTCCTCAATTTCTATATCTTACTTTTCTGATTATTCTGTATATGGCACAAACTGCAGGATACTTGCCGACTGTGGTGCCACTTTTACAGTAACGGAATATGGCTTTTCATCCCATTCTATGGCCTGTGCTTTCAATACTTCGCTGTTTACAATGCCGCTTCCACCGTATTTTGCATCATCTGTATTGATAATCTCCCGATACATTCCATCAGCAGGCACTCCGGTTGTAATCTCCTGTTCCTTTCCGGCAAAATTAGCCACAATAAGCAACAGATTCTCAGGATCGGCACCCTTTCTCACAAACGTCAGATAACAATCGTTGGCAGATATACAGTTCATCCACTGGAAGCCGTTCGGATCATCATCCAGCTCAGACAGCGCTTTATTGTTACAATACAGATGATTCAGGTCCTGCATCAGTCTGGCTACACCTGCGTGTGCCGAATCCTCCAACAGGTTCCACTCCACTCTTCTGGCTTCATTCCACTCATCAAATTCTGCGATATCCTGACCCATAAACAACAGCTTCTTGCCCGGGTGGGTCATTGTATAGGCATATGTCAGACGTAAGTCCGCCAGTTTCTCTTCTTTGGTACCACCGGGCATTTTGCCTGCCAGAGTGGCTTTACCGTGAACCACCTCATCATGAGAATATACCAGCATAAACTTCTCGCTATAAGCATAGATCATGCTGAAAGTAATCTCTCCATGGTGATAGCTTCTGAAATAAGGGTCATTCTTAATATAACCGAGATAGTCATTCATAAAGCCCATATTCCACTTTAGGTCAAACCCCAGTCCGCCTTTATCTAAAGCACCGGTAATCATGGGGAATGCAGTACTTTCTTCAGCAATTGTCAAGACACCCGGATTGCGTTTCTTCATAATAGAATTCAAATGCTTGATCAATTCAATCGCTTCCAGGTTTTCCTTGCCGCCAAACATATTGGCTACCCACTCTCCATCCTTCTTGCCGTAGTCAAGATAAAGCATGCTTGCAACAGCATCCATACGGATACCGTCTGCATGGAACTTTTCAATCCAGAACAGTGCATTGGCAATCAGATAATTGGATACTTCTGCTCTGCCGTAATTATAGATCAAAGTTCCCCAGTGAGGATGTGCCCCCTGTCTCGGGTCGAGATGTTCATACAGACATGTTCCGTCAAAATTCGACAAGCCATAGGAATCTCTCGGGAAATGAGCAGGAACCCAGTCTAAGATCACACCGATCCCGGCTTTATGCAATTCATTAATAAAATACATAAAATCCTCCGGAGAGCCATATCTGGAAGTCGGTGCATAATAGCCGATCACCTGATATCCCCAGGAACCATCAAAAGGATGCTCCATAACAGGCATCAACTCTACGTGGGTATAGCCCATTTTCTTAATGTAGTCAATCAGCTTGGGAGCAATCTCACGGTAGTTGGCATAATACTCGCCTTCCTTCGGTTCCGCAAAAGACCCAAGATACATTTCGTACACACTGACAGGCGCATCACCTGTCTGGAAAGCCGTTCTGTTTTTAAGAAAGGCTTCGTCTTCCCATTCAAATTTCGTAAGATCTGCCACCACAGAAGCCGTCTCAGGACGCATCTGGGAAGCATTTCCGTAAGGGTCCGCCTTTAAATAGGTCAGGCCACCCTGTGCTTTCAATTCAAATTTATACAGGTCGCCCGGCTTCACTCCGGGAATGAACAATTCAAAAATACCGGAATCCCAAAGTCTGCGCATCTGGTGCACGCGGCCATCCCAATGATTAAAATCACCTACCACGCTTACCCTGATAGCATTGGGCGCCCATACTGCAAAGTAAGTTCCCTGTACTCCGTCAATTTCACAGGGATGTGCACCCAGCTTTTCATAAATCGTATAATGGATACCGTGTCTGAATTTCTCTGTATCCTCCCGGGTAATCAGAGGTGCGAAACGATACGGTTCTCCGCAGACTGACTTTGAATCATCGCTTCCAATCACGAGATAGTGATAGTTTGGAAGTTTATCGTAAGGTAACAGTACTGCAAAGAATCCATCGTCATCTGCCAGTTCCATCTCCACATCTTCCAGTTTGTCCTCAAACCGGATCGTTATGGCCCTGGCCATGGGAAAATAAGCCTGAATCAAAGTCTGTCCTCCCACAGGATGCGGTCCCAGCAGTTCATGAGGATTGTCACACTCAGAATAAATAATTTCCTCAATCTTTGGCCAGTCCATCATCTTATACAGTTTATTATCCATACTCTTCCTATCTGCGTGTTGCGTCACGCGTTTAACGCCGGTCCGCATTTTTGACCGGTGAATTTCAAGCATCTTATATTATATTTCCTCCATTCCGCTCAATCCATGCAAATACAGCCCACTTCTAAGCTTGGGCTCAAACCAGGTAGACTTGGGCGGCATCAGCCTGTTATCATCTGCTACTGCAAAAAGTTCATCTATAGATGTAGGATACATGGAGAAAGCAACTTTCATATCCGTATGTACTCTTCTCTCCAGTTCTTTCAATCCTCTGATTCCACCTACGAAATCAATCCGCTTATCCGTCTTGGGATCCCCGATGCCAAGCACAGGACCTAACAGATGGTTCTGCAGCAGGGAAACATCCAGTCCATCCACAGAATCTTTGCTGAGGATTTCCTGTTTTGCAGTCAGCTCATACCAGCAATCATTCAGATACATGCCAAAGGTTCCCTTGCGCTCCGGATGATAAGCCTGTTCTCCCACTTTATTTACTTCAAACTTCTCACTGATTTTAGCCAGAAATTCCTCTTCCGTAAATCCGTTCAAATCCTTCACAACACGGTTATAATCCATGATTTTCAGTTCTTCATCCGGGAATAGTACTGCCAGGAAGAAGTTAAAAGCTTCCTTTCCGGTATAATCCGGCTGTGCTGCCCTTCTCTTAAGTCCTACTTTTGCAGCAGAAGCACACCTATGATGACCATCTGCAATATAAATACTGTCCAGACCTTCGAATGCATTTCGTATTGTCTTCTGTGCTTCTGACTCTCTGATCACCCATACAGTATGTCTGATGTTATCTTCGCTTGTGAAATCATATTCCGGTGTTTCTTTCTGAATTTCATCTGTCAGCAGGCGAATGGCTTCCTGTGCTCTGTAAGCCAGGAAAATCGGCCCGGACTGTGCATCGCAGGTATCCACGTGGCGGATACGGTCTTCTTCCTTATCTGCCCTGGTATTTTCATGCTTCTTGATAACCTGGTTCTGATAATCATCAATAGATGCACATGCTACGATACCGGTCTGGCTCCTGCCGTCCATGATCTGGCGATACAGGTAATAACATGGGGCCTCATCCTGAACAAACCAGCCATCTTCAATTTCCTGCCACATCATCTCTTTTGCTTTCGCATAGACCTCCGGTGCATAAATATCCATTTCAGGGCCAAACTGTGTCTCCGCACGGTCGATTGCCAGAAATGATTTGGGATTCTTCTTAACAACTTCTGTTGCTTCCTCACGATTGTAGACATCATAAGGCAGGGCTGCTATCTCGGCTGCCAGTTCACGGGTGGGTCTATATGCCTTAAAAGGAATAACTACTGCCATCTCTTCTTCTCCTTCGAGGTTAACTTACTGTTACAAATCCAAAGTTTATCCGCCAGGGCCGAAGCCGGGAACCAGGGGGTCAAATCCAGACGTGCTTTCGCTCCGTTAAAAACGCAACGGTACTAGGTCGCGAAAATACCGCGACCAAGGACCGGCGTTTTTATAGGGGCTGGATTTGTCCCCCTGGCTCCCGGCTGCTGGGTAGCAGTTAATCTTTAATTTTAACAGCATTTCTTTAGATATATTTTATCAAAAATGGGTGTACATCACAAGGGAGAAGTGTTAAAATGTAGTAGAAAATTATTTAATAGTTACAGTTCACTCGTCAGCTACGGGCAGGAAAAGCGCATGCTTGCATGCGGCTTTTCCTGCTTGGGCTGACGAGTGAACTGTAACGTTTAATGTTTTAAATATTGATTGATTTTTAATAGAAAGGATTAGTGTAATGACGGAAGAGAATAGAAAGATTTTGGAGCGAATTAATAATTATGCGAATAAGGTTATGGGGAATATTGATCCACAGAAGGTGCAAGTATCGGTGCAGTTAGAGAAGCTGAAGCCTGTTATGGAGGAGATTGCGGCTGAAAAAGGGATGAGTCTGGAGGACTTTTTTATTCTGTATATGGATCTGCAGAGTGAGGCTTCATGTAAGAGTGATGCCAAGTTGAAAGAGGAACTGCAGGATTTGAATGAAGGGGAAGGAATGCCGATTCTTTTCAGATAGGACTTCATAATTTGTGTAATATACTAAGATAGAAAAAAGCACGGTTTCAAGTGGCATGAACATATCACTTGAAATCGTGCTTTTTCTTATATTTTATTATTTTACAACGCGTACTCTGAATACGCCGTCAATAGCCTGCAGTCTTTCGATGATTTCAGCACCGGGTGCAGTCTCTACATCCAGCATGGTGTATGCAACTTCTCCGCGTGATTTGTTCATCATATTGGAGATGTTGATGCCGTTTTCACCGATGCATGCGGTGAACTGGGTAATCATGTTGGCGATATTCTTATGGAAGATAGCAATACGACCGGCCTGTGCGCAGACGCCCATGTCGCAGTTGGGATAGTTTACGCTGTTTGCGATAGTACCGTTCTCCAGGTAATTCATCATTTCCTTTACAGCCATCTTCGCACAGTTATCTTCAGATTCTTCTGTGCTGGCACCCAGATGAGGAATTACAATACAGCCTTCCTGACCTGCTGTGGTAGAATTGGGGAAATCTGATACATAACGGCGAATCTTGCCATTCTTCAGTCCCATCAGCACATCCTCTTCTTTTACAAGAAGGTCTCTTGCGAAGTTCAAAAGGATCACGCCATCTTTCATCTTGCGGATAGCTTCTTCATTGATCATGCCCTTGGTAGAATCCATAAGGGGTACATGAATGGTGATAAAATCACAATTGGAGTAAATATCATCCACATTCAATACATGCTTAACAGTACGACTCAAGCTCCAGGCAGCATCTACAGACAGATAAGGATCATATCCATATACTTCCATGCCAAGGCTTTCAGCAGCATTTGCAACTTTGACACCAATGGCACCAAGTCCAATGATACCAAGCTTCTTACCCATCAGCTCGGTTCCTGCAAATTTCTTCTTTTCCTTCTCTGCTGTTTTGGCAATGTCAGCATTCTCGCTGGAAGTTTTCACCCATTCGATACCGCCCACGATATCACGTGCTGCCAGAAGCATACCTGCTATCACCAGCTCCTTCACGCCGTTGGCATTGGCGCCGGGGGTATTGAAGACTACGATACCTTTCTCAGCACATTTATCAAGGGGAATATTGTTGACACCGGCACCGGCTCTTGCTACTGCAAGAAGGTTATCAGGCAGCTCCATCTCATGCATAGAAGCGCTTCTTACCAGAATACCCTCGGCAGCTTCTACATCCTGTGTCAGTGCATAATTAGCAGTTAATTTCTCTAAACCTACTTTAGAAATAGGATTCAGGCAATGAATCTTAAACATCTTCTTTTCCTTCCTCTCTCGGGTATGTATTAAGCATTCTCTGCTTCAAATTTCTTCATGAACTCAACCAGCTTTTCAACACCTTCAATAGGCATTGCATTGTAAATGCTGGCTCTCATACCGCCTACGGTACGGTGACCCTTCAGGTTCTCAAATCCTGCAGCCTTTGCTTCCTTAACAAACTTGGCATCCAACTCCTCATTACCGGTTACGAAAGGAACGTTCATCAGAGAACGATCTTCCTTGCGAACGGTACCCTTGAACAGCTTGCTCTCATCCAGGTAATCGTACAGAATCTTGGCTTTCTTCTCATTATATTCTTTCATGGCTTCCAGACCACCCTGCTTCTTAAGCCATTTAAATACTTTACCGCAGATGTAGATGCCATATGCAGGCGGTGTATTGTACAGGGAATCATTATCGGCATGAATCTTATATTTCAGCATGGTAGGTGTTCCGGGAAGAACCTCCTCTGTGATCAGATCTTCTCTGATGATAACGATTACCACACCTGCAGGTCCTACGTTCTTCTGAACGCCGCCATAGATGACACCGTACTTTGTTACATCTACAGGCTCAGAAAGGAAACAGCTGGATACATCGGCTACCAATGGCTTACCCTTAGTATTTGGAAGTGTCTTGAACTTGGTTCCGTAAATGGTGTTGTTCTCGCAGATATATACATAATCTGCATCTTCACTGATTGGAAGATCTGAGCAATCAGGTATGTAGGAAAATGTCTTATCCTCGGAGGAAGCGATCTTGTTGGCCTTTCCGTAAATGCATGCTTCCTGATAAGCTTTCTTAGCCCACTGGCCGGTTACAATATAGTCGGCCACACCATTCTTCATCAGGTTCATGGGAATCATGGCAAACTGCTGACTTGCACCACCCTGTAAAAATAATACTTTATAATTATTGGGAATATTCATCAGTTCCCTAAGATCAGCTTCAGCTTCTTTAATGATCGTGTCATAAGCTTTAGATCGATGACTCATCTCCATAACGGACATTCCTGTGCCCTTATAATCAAGCATCTCATCTGCTGCTTCACGAAGTACTTCCTCAGGCAAAACTGCGGGGCCTGCTGAAAAATTGTAAACTCTGGACATATCTCTTCCTCCATTTGTTTTTAAAAATATAAGTCACATTGTAATCATTTCGTGCGCTTTAGTCAACTACCTTGTTAAATTATTTTCAATTTTAGTACTAAAGTACTATCAACAAATTTAATAAAACATGACTACCGGCACGCCGATTTCTACCTCTTCATAAATCGTCTTCATATATTCATAAGGTGTATTGATGCAGCCATGAGAACCTGATTTTTTATAAATTTCTCCACCAAATTCTTTTCGCCAGCTGGCATCGTGAATTCCGATATTTCCATTCACCGGCATCCAGAATTTGACCGGTGAAGCATATCCCTGTCCCCTTAGGATACGGTTCTTTTGCTTGGCATAGACGTAGTAGACGCCTTCCGGTGTTCCCCACTTTTTGCTCATATTACCGGTAACAATATCGGTTTCCACCAGACATTCGCCCTCTTTGTAAAGATACATCTTCTGCTTAGTCATATCTATCTCGATATAGGTATCACCAATATCGTTCAACCCTCGATGGTAAGCTTCTCTTTTATACGCAGGTACATGTGTTTCACTGATTCCATTTAACAATGCATTGTACAAGTATTCCTTTTCCTCATCACGATTGAGCAGCGTGCCGTATGTTCCCTTTGTCAAGGTAATCAAATCGCCTCTTGTGGATTGAAACGTTCGCTCTTTTTTATATGTATCATATTCATCAGCAAGTGAATCTATGTATTCATCCGTTTTCTCTCTGGATATCATCAGGCTGCCGTCTTCCTCTTCTTTAAATGAGCCGTCTTCCTCACGTATCAGAAATTCACCGATTTGGGATTTGTTCAAAACAATCTGTTCATCACCCATATCATAAGTGATTTCTATGCTCTGAAATGCCTCTACCTTTTCCCACTGTGCAAGGACTTGCTTTTGTTCTTCTGTCATTTCACCAATAACATAAAGGTTTTCATCTGCCAAATTAAACTCTGTTTTACCTTTTTCCGCAGTTGTGTTACTCAAGCCTGCACTCATAAGGGCAGCCTTCAGCTGTTTGTAACCGGCTTCGGTATCCAGTTTTTTCCCGGTCAGATTCTTCAGCTGATAGCCTTCTTCTGTCCAAAGGATAGACACGGAATCATCCTTTTCCTGCGCTTCCTTCACACAGTCCAGACTTTCCCATAACGCTGATAACTTTGTTTCATCATAAGTCGTTTCAGGAGAAGCTGCCAGTTCCCGCCGTTTCAACAATCCTGTCGGCCAATTCCAGACTTTCTGTGAAACGAGAAGTCTACGAAGCTCTTCCGTATAATCCATGGAATACGATATCTCCTGCATCGAAATCTTATATTCGCGCTCCTGAATATCTATAATACGAATACTCGGAGCCTCTGACAGCTGCAGAAACTCCGAGTTTACTTCTTCTACGGTCTTACCGGTGCAGTAGACACCATTGATCCACGTATTCATTGAAAAACGACTACTATAATACCATACCATTGTCACATATAAAATAATTGCAGCAAAGCACAGCACTCCGACAAACACGACTATTTTTTTCAGTTTATTTACCGGATTCAGTCTCTTTTTCATCATTATGCCTGTTTATTCTTAAGGTCATCCCCGTCAAATACTTCACTGATAGGTGCTCCTGCAGGAACCATAGGGAATACCTTGTCATCTTCAGGAATCATGCACTCGATCAGAACGGGTGCCTTTAATTCAATCGCTTTGCGGATAGCAGGCTCTACCTCTTCCTTCGTGGTAACTCTAATTGCCGCGCAGCCAAGTCCCTCAGCCACTTTGCAGAAATCCACTTTGTCGCTGAGAATGGTCTGAGAATATCTCTTACCATAGAACAATGTCTGCCACTGACGCACCATTCCCAGTACATGATTATTGATCACTACCTGAATAATCGGAATATTGTAGCGGCTTGCTGTTGCCAGTTCATTCATGTTCATGCGGAAGCAGCCATCGCCTGCGATATTGATGCAGATCTTGTCAGGCTGTCCCAACTGAGCTCCGATGCATGCCCCAAGTCCATAGCCCATGGTACCAAGACCTCCGGAGGACAGGAATGTGCGGGGACTGGTATACTGATAGTACTGTGCAGCCCACATCTGATGCTGTCCTACATCAGTAGTGATAATAGCCTGTCCCTCTGTTACCTTATCAATCGTCTCAATTACATAAGGGCAGGATAAAACATCATTATCATATTTCAGAGGATATTTTACTTTCAGTTCCTGAATATGTGCCATCCACTCACTGTGATCCTGCTTGATCAGTCTACTGTTGATCTCCGCCAGAGCATCCTTCAGATTGCCGATAATGGCAGCATCTGCGTGAATGTTTTTGTTGATTTCGGCAGCATCGATATCCATATGTATAATCTTGGCATTTTCTGCAAACTTCTTAGGATTGCCTGTAACACGGTCGGAGAATCTTGCTCCCATGGCAATCAAAAGATCACACTCGCTGACTCCCAGATTGGAAGTCTTGGTACCGTGCATACCGATCATACCGGTATATCTGTCGCTCTTTCCGTCAAAAGCACCTTTTCCCATCAGAGTATCACATACCGGTGCATCCAGAAGTTCTGCAAACTGTGCCACTTCATTGGCTGCATCAGACGCCACTGCACCACCGCCAAGATAAATGTAAGGCTTCTTAGCATTACTGAGCAGTTCCACTACATTCTCGATATCCTCTTCCGTATAGCGATTGATTCGCTCCATTGCCTTAGGTGCCTGGGGAGTAAACTCACATACTGCGGCAGTTACATCCTTGGTGATATCTACCAGTACAGGGCCGGGACGGCCGCTCTTAGCAATATGAAATGCCTTACGGATGGTATCCGCAAGAATTTCTACATTCTTTACAATATATCCATGCTTGGTAATAGGCATGGTCACACCGGCAATGTCCACCTCCTGGAAAGAATCCTTTCCAAGCAAAGGAAGATTTACATTGGCAGTAATTGCTACCATAGGAACGGAATCCATATATGCGGTAGCAATACCCGTTACCAGATTGGTAGCACCGGGGCCGCTGGTAGCCATACATACGCCAACCTTACCGGTGGCACGTGCATATCCGTCAGCAGCATGGGCGGCTCCCTGCTCATGGGATGTTAAAATATGATTAATTTCGCCGGAATGCTTATAAAGAGCATCATATACGTTCAGGATGGTCCCTCCGGGATAACCGAAGACGGTGTCCACACCCTGCTCTTTCAGACATTCTACAACGATTTCAGCACCTGTCAACTGCATGATCTAATCCTCCTTACTTCTTTGGAACTTCCAGAACAGCGCCTCTGTTACCGCTGGTTACCAGTTCACGATATCTGGACAGATATCCTGTAGTAACCTTAGGCTCTCTGGGCTGCCATTTTGCACGTCTTGCAGCAAGCTCTTCATCAGATACCAGCATATTCAGCTTGTTTTCCGGAATATTGATGCTGATGATATCGCCTTCCTCTACCAGTGCGATTGGTCCGCCTACAGCAGCTTCAGGAGATACATGTCCGATGGAAGCACCTCTGGAAGCACCGGAGAAACGTCCGTCAGTGATCAATGCAACACTGGAGCCAAGTCCCATACCTGCAATCGCAGAAGTAGGATTCAGCATCTCTCTCATGCCGGGACCGCCTTTCGGTCCTTCATAACGAATAACCACAACATCACCGGCAACGATCTTACCGCTCTTAATAGCAGCAATAGCATCTTCTTCACAATCAAATACTCTGGCAGGTCCTTCATGAACCAACATCTCAGGCACTACTGCGGAACGCTTCACAACACCGCTGTCAGGAGCCAGATTACCCTTCAGGATAGCGATACCGCCGGTCTGGGAATAAGGATTCTCCACAGGTCTGATAACCTCAGGATTCTTATTGATACAGCCTTCAATATTCTCGCCCATGGTCTTACCGGTAACAGTCATTACATCCAGGTGCAGCAGGTTCTTCTTGGACAGTTCATTCATTACGGCATATACGCCTCCTGCTTCGTTCAGGTCTTCCATATAGGTAGGACCTGCAGGAGCCAGATGACACAGGTTAGGTGTCACAGCAGACAGATCGTTGGCCAGATCCAGATTCAGATCCACACCTGCTTCTCTTGCGATTGCAGGAAGATGCAGCATGGAGTTGGTGGAGCAGCCAAGTGCCATATCCACGGTCAATGCATTCAAAAATGCCTTTTCTGTCATGATGTCTCTGGGCTTGATATCCTTTTCTACCAGTTCCATGATCTTCATACCGGCATGCTTTGCAAGACGGATTCTCTCGGAATATACGGCAGGAATGGTTCCGTTGCCCTTAAGACCCATACCAATCGCCTCTGTCAGACAGTTCATGGAATTCGCGGTATACATACCGGAACAGGAGCCGCAGGTAGGACATACCTTTTCCTCGAACTCAGCCAGCTCCTCCATAGTCATGGTGCCTGCTGCAACGCTTCCTACTGCCTCGAACATGGAAGACAGGCTTCTCTTCTGTCCATGTACATGACCGGCCATCATAGGACCACCGGATACAAAAATGGTAGGAATGTTCAGTCTTGCAGCCGCCATCAGGAGACCGGGTACATTCTTATCACAGTTGGGGATACATACCAGGCCGTCAAAACCGTGAGCCAGCGCCATACATTCTGTGCTGTCTGCGATCAGGTCTCTGGTAACCAGGGAGTATTTCATTCCCACATGTCCCATAGCAATACCATCACAAACTGCGATAGCCGGGAACACTACAGGCATACCGCCTGCCATGGCAACACCCATTTTTACGGCTTCTGTAATCTTGTCCAGATTCATGTGGCCGGGAACAATCTCATTATAAGAGCTGACGATACCGATCATAGGACGTCTGCGCTCTTCCTCTGTATATCCTAAAGCATTAAAAAGACTTCTGTGCGGTGCCTGCTGGGTACCGGTCTTTACTGAATCACTTCTCATATTTATCTTCCTCTCTGCAATTTTAAATTCTCTCTGCAAGCAGATCACCCATCTGACTGCAGCTTACCTTCGTGCATCCCTCAGACATAATATCTACGGTACGATAACCATCCTTAAGTACCTGCTTTACAGCAGCTTCAATGGCATCTGCCTCTTTATCCAGATCAAAGCTGTAACGAAGCATCATAGATGCGCTCAGGATCGTTGCAATAGGGTTGGCTATATTCTGTCCGGCAATATCAGGTGCAGAACCATGGCTGGGCTCATACAGACCGAACTTGGTATCATTCAGACTTGCACTTGCCAGCATACCAATCGAACCGGTTACCATACTTGCTTCGTCTGATAAAATATCACCGAACATATACTCTGTCAGAATGACATCGAACTGTGCAGGATTCTTTACCAGCTGCATGGCGCAATTATCTACCAGCATATGCTCCAGGGTTACCTCGGGATAATCCTTAGCCACTTCTTCCACTACTTTTCTCCAGAGTCTGGAGGAATCCAGTACGTTAGCCTTATCTACGCTGGTAACCTTCTTCTTACGCTTCATGGCAATATCAAAGCCCTTAATGGCAATTCTGCGGATCTCATTTTCATCATAAGTAAGGGTATCGATCGCTTTCAGCACACCGTTCTCTTCGATGGTCTTTCTTTCACCGAAGTAAAGACCGCCTGTCAATTCACGCATGATCATCATATCAAAACCTGCAGAGCTGATCTCCTCTTTCAAAGGGCACGCTCCTGCCAGCTCCTCATAAAGCACTGCAGGGCGCAGGTTTGCGAACAGATTCAAAGCCTTACGAATGGCAAGAAGTCCAGCTTCCGGACGAAGATTCGGCGGCAGCTTATACCAGGGAGACTTGGTGGTGTCACCACCGATGGATCCCATCAGCACGGCATCTGCGGCCTTAGCGGTAGCAATCGCTTCCTCTGTCAAAGGAACTCCATGTACGTCAATAGAAGCTCCTCCCATCAAAATATCTGTAAAATTCATTGTATGGCCATATTTATCAGCCACCCGGTTTAGGACCTTCTTCGCCTCAGCTACAATCTCAGGTCCAATTCCATCACCGGGAATACACGTAATCCGTAATTCCATAACCAACACCTTTTCCCTTTATGTATTCTTCAAACGCTTCAACACTCTACTTTGTCAAAGCACAGTATTAAAGACTTTCTATCTATCATACCTGATAGTCAATCAAATTTCAAGCCCTTTCTACAGAAAAGCTAATCACACAGCTCTCAGTCAGAATCACGGCTCTTTCATCCCGAAACAAAATGGAGTAAAAATCAGGCGCGCAAACAAACTCCTAAGAGCTGTCTGCACGCCTGATTCCATGCATCCCCATGATTCAGTTTATCACAGCTGCATTTCAAGTCTGATTTTATGCCTCACCGGGCTTCTCAACACGGGTAATGGAAGACTTCTCCATAGGAATACGGCAGTTCTTATTATTACCGAATTCTACGATTACAGTATCGTCTGTAATATCGATAATGATACCGATCATACCACCTGTGGTAAGTACACAATCACCGATTTCCAGAGCTGCAAGCATAGCTGCAATTCTCTTCTGCTCCTTCTTCTGAGGTCTCATGAAGAAAAACCACATAGCACCGAGCAAAACAGCATAAATCACAAAGGTCATAATAAGACCCATGGTTCCTCCTGCGGCTTCAGCATCGGTTGCTGCATCTGTAGCGGTTAATAAAATATTCATTTTCTTTCCTCCTGCTTTGTATTGCTTAACATTCAAGCCTTACAGATAATAATACACAAAAATGTACATATGGGCAAGTAGTTTCTGCAATAAAAGTATAAAAATTTTGTAATCAAACCGTCCACAGCCTTACGCTGTCATTTTGCCGGGAATTAATCCAGCGGTGTTGCCATATTTTCCAGTTTCTGTTTCTTATATGCTGCAAAATTACCTGCATCCAGGGCATCACGGATCTCTTCCATCATTGTATTGTAAAAATAAAGATTATGAAGTACACACAGACGCATGCCCAGCATCTCCTTTGCTTTTAACAGATGCCTGATATATGCCCTGGAATACCGTTTGCAGGCCGGACACTGGCAGCCTTCTTCAATCGGTCTGTCATCCAGTTCATATTTTGCATTAAACAGATTAATCTTGCCGTGATTGGTGTAGAGATGACCATGGCGTCCGTTTCTTGTAGGATATACGCAATCGAAGAAATCCACGCCTCTCTCTACTCCCTCCAGGATATTGGCGGGTGTACCCACGCCCATCAGGTACGTAGGCTTCTCCAGCGGCAGATAAGGAACTACTTCATCCAGGATGTGGTACATCTCTTCGTGTGTCTCTCCCACTGCCAGTCCGCCGATGGCATAACCATCCAGATCCATCTCTGTAATCCGTTTTGCATGCTCGATACGGATATCATCAAAAACTGCTCCCTGGTTGATGCCAAACAGCATCTGATTTGGATTGATCGTATCTTCCAGACTATTTAAACGTGCCATCTCCCGTTTGCATCGTTCCAGCCATCTTGTGGTACGCTCCACAGAGGCCTGCACATATTTTCTGTCAGCCTTGCTGGGTGCACACTCGTCAAAAGCCATTGCAATGGTAGATGCCAGATTGGACTGAATCTGCATACTTTCCTCCGGCCCCATGAAAATCTTGCGGCCGTCTATGTGAGAATTAAAGTACACGCCCTCTTCCTTGATCTTACGCAGTCCTGCCAGTGAAAACACCTGAAATCCGCCGGAATCAGTCAGAATAGGTTTGTCCCAGGACATGAACTTGTGAAGTCCGCCCAACTGCTTAATGACGCGGTCACCGGGACGCACATGCAAATGGTAAGTGTTGGACAACTCGACCTGTGTCTTAATCTGTTCCAGATCAGAAGTAGCTACAGCGCCCTTGATTGCGGCTACCGTTCCCACATTCATGAACACCGGCGTCTGGATGACACCGTGTACCGTATGGAATTCGCCGCGCTTGGCGCGTCCCTCCTGCTTCAATAATTTATACATTAAAATAGTACCTCCTGTTTTCTCGTTATTTATCCTATTATATCTTTTCTTCACCAAAAGATAAAGTATTTTTCATAATTTCAGTTGCGAATTTCATTCAGATTATATATAATCAGTTGGTAGTTTCATTCAAAATTGTTTAGAAATAATAAACCCATACATATAATAAACCCATACATATGGAGGTACACACAAATGGCAGGTTCCACATTTGGCACAATATTCCGCATCACTACTTGGGGCGAATCCCATGGCAAGGCACTGGGCGTTGTAGTTGACGGCTGCCCCGCAGGCCTTTCTTTATGCGAAGCAGATATTCAGTCGTATCTAGACCGCCGTAAGCCCGGTCAGAGCAGCATCACCACTCAGCGCAAAGAAGCTGATGAAGTGGAGATTCTTTCCGGCGTATTTGAAGGCAAGACCACCGGTACTCCAATTTCTTTAATGGTGCGCAATACTTCTCAGATATCCAGAGATTACGGTAACATTGCCACCTGCTACCGCCCGGGACACGCAGATTATACTTTCGATGAAAAATACGGTTTCCGGGATTACAGAGGCGGCGGACGTTCTTCTGGACGTGAGACCATCGGCCGTGTTGCAGCAGGTGCTATTGCCGCTAAAATCTTAAAGCAGCTGGGAATCGAAGTATATGCTTACACACGCAGTATCGGTCCATATACCATCGATTATAACCGTTTTGACAAAGAAGCCATTTATTCTACCCCAACTGCCATGCCTGATTATGAGACCAGTCAGAAAGCTTTTGACTATCTGCAAAAGTCCCGTGAAGCCTGCGACTCTGTAGGCGGCTGCATGGAGTGCATCGTCAAAGGTATACCGGCCGGTATCGGAGACCCCGTTTTTGAAAAACTGGATGCCAACCTTGCCAAAGCCATGATGTCCATCGGTGCTGTGAAAGCCGTGGAAATCGGTGACGGAACAGAAGTTTCTTCCAAAAAAGGCAGCGAAAATAATGATGCCTTTCTGATGAAAGACAATCATGTTATCAAAGCCACCAACCATGCCGGCGGGATTCTGGGCGGTATCAGCGACGGCAGCGATATTGTGATCCGTGCCCATGTTAAGCCTACCCCTTCCATCTTCCAGACACAACAGACAGTTACACAGTCCGGAGAGGAAATCGAACTGCAGATCAAAGGCCGCCATGACCCCATTATCGTTCCAAGAGCAGTCGTTGTCATGGAATGTATGACAGCGCTCACAATTCTCGATGCCATGATGGTTAATATGTCTGCGAAAATGGATTCCCTGGAACATTTTTACAGAAAATGATTTTAAAATTTTTCGTCTTTCAATCTTAAATGGCAAGAAAAAAGCAGAGTCAGTGGAATATTACATTCCCTTCACTCTGCTTTTAAAATTTTAAATATAATCCGAAATGCAAATGGTGCCTTAATCCTCCAAACGATAGAACACGATACAGTTAGGCTGGTTGATCTTAATCTCCGGTCCATTCATGATAATCGTATGGTTCTGTGTATCTACTCTAAAGAATGTCATGTTATTGGTCTCGTGATTCAGTGATACCAGGAACTTTCCGCCTGGGAACAACTCTGCATCCTTAGGATAATCACCGCTGACAGGAAGGCACAAATTCTTGGTTAGAGTACCATCCTCCATATTTACATCAAAAAGCACCACCGTATTATCACCGGCATTAGTACTTACCAGATGTTTGTAATCATCAGAAAAGCTGAGTGCACTTGCTGCATTATTAGACAGATGATCACTCTCTGCAATCGTAGAAATCGTCTGGATCTTTTCAAACCAGGGATCTCCGTTCCGTTCCTCATAATGGTACACATCGATATAACATTTCCACTCATGTACTACATAAATATACTGACCATCTTTGGAAATCTTGATATGTCTGGGTGCTGACTCAAGTTCACTTCTGATGACATCCACCAGCTTTACCGTACCACGCTGTACATTAAAACGATATACATTTACATGATCCATTCCCTGGTCAGCTACCAGAAGATACTTGTTATCATGGGTCATACGTGCACAATTAATGTGAGGGCGAAAATTCCGCTCTGCTACGCTTCCCAGTCCCTTATGGAAGATCTCATCTGTGATCTTTCCAATAGAACCATCCTCTTCCAGCTTTAAGACTGTCAGCTTACCATCATGATATCCTGCTACGAAAAGATAAGAATCCGTATAATCTGTTGACAAATAACAACCTCTCATACCATTGATAGGAGCAAAATTGATCAGTTCCAGACTGCCGTCGGCCTGAATGCTGTAGGCTTCTACGCCAAAATCTGTGATAGAATACAGATACTTTCTATTATGAGAAATAGAAATATAGGAAGAGTTTGAAATCTCTATCTTGTCCTTCTCCTTGAATCTGCCATTTTCCATATCTACGTTGTATACTCTGATGCCATGGCTGTCACCCATTGTATATGTAGAAACATAAGCAACATAATTAGCTTTCTTTTTATTAACCATGTGACTTACCCTCCTTAGAAATCTTTCATATAGTTTACCACAAAATAATCCCGAATGAAATACCCTTTCCCATATTATCTTTAACTTTTTTGTCACAGTTCAGCCAGATAAAAAGACAGAAGAAAATACAGAGGTGAATGACGCCTTCTGAAAAAAACACTGCTCCCCCACATCCGGAAAATCCAAAAGGGCAGCATAGTCAAAACTATGCTGCCCGGAATTTCCGCAATCTATCACATATTACTGCAAAGACTGGTCGGTATCAGTCATTTCACAGCCACATGTCTCTGATCTGGAAATATTAGGATATCTTGAATTCGAAACAGATGCTTCACGCCTCCGGTCGTCCTCTCTTCTGCGTTCTTCTTCCCGTCTACGGTCACCGTCCCATCTACGGTCTTCATCACGTCTACGGTCTTCATCGCGTCTACGGTCACCGTTCCATCTACGATCATTGTCACAACCGCAATCATCATCACGGCGGTCATCCATTCGGCCGCGGCTATCATCACGGCCACGGTCATCCATACAACCACAGTCATTATCGCGGCGACGGTCATCACGGCTACGTTCATCCATGCAGCCACAGTCGTTATCACGGCGGCAGTTATCACGGTCAGCATCACGGCCGCGTTCATCCGCCCGACTGCAGTCATTATCACTACGGCGGTCAGCATCACAGCCACAGTCACTTCCTCGTCCCGAGTTATCTGTACAGTCACAGTCATTCATGCAGCCACAATTATCATCGCAGCCGCTTCTCAAACCATTTCTGTTTCCTCCACAGCAAAACAGCAGCAGAAAAATCCACAGGCAGTTCATGGGCAAATCTTCCTTTGATTGGTTTACTTTATTGTATTCCCAACTGCGGATTTCGTGCCTGTCTTTGATTTCTTCAAAAACTCCTCTCTGATATACCGGAAAGTCTCCTTTTCTCCCTCCCGTGCCAACATCTCTAAGAGTTCCAGCAGGACTTTACGTGTATAGGGATGCAGCGGGGCTCTGTCCGTTCCCCTGTAATAATAAGCAAGAGAAGCATCATCTGTATATTTATCTCCAAGATATACCTTGCTGGCAGCAATACGGTCCATAATCATTTCTGCAATATATTTATCCGGCATGGGAACCGGTGCCATGCCGCCAGGCACATCTTCCAGGCTGTAATCGATCCAGTATTCATAATGATGCTTGTTGCGCCCTTTATGGTGAAGCCATGCACTGGAATAACCGATATCTTCTCTCTCTGCATTATTAGGACTCCTGTCTCCCTGATAATATTTCATGCCTACCCGAAATTCCGTAATGCTGTACTTGGACATATCATGAAGAAGTCCCTGTTTGTACAGCCCTATGGCAAAACATCCTTTGGCTACCAGGTATTTATGATATGTAATGGTTTTAAAATGCTTCCAGGCTTTACTCATTATGTTCTGTCCTCTCTCTGCCAATAAATATTGCAACCGTTCTGGGCGGTATACATGTCTGAATACTATTTCCGGTTTTCTCCCGAATTTGTTCCTGTCCTTCTTCACCCGTCATAAACTGAAGCTCCCATTCTAGGTTCTTGGGCAGCTTTGGCATGGCCAAAGTCCCTTCTTCCCAGTGCATATTAAATGCCAGATACAGAAAATCTTCTTTCTGTCCGTTTTCGCCATCCTTACCGCAGTACATAATTCCTACTTTTCTGTCCTGACTTTCCATGGAAGGTCTGTAAGCCTCGGTACCGTGATAAGACAGTTCCGGATAGCACATGCTGGAATAATCAATGCCCCTAGGCTCTCTTGGAAGATGCATCACCGGATGTGCCTTTCGCAAGGAAATCATGCCGGCTGTGAAATCATACAGCTCCTTGTGCTTGTGTAGGTCGCGCCAGTTCAGCCATGACACCTCGTTGTCCTGACAATAAGGATTGTTGTTGCCTTTCTGGCTGTTGCCGAATTCATCCCCCATGAAAAGCAACGGGGTTCCCTGAGATAAAAACAACATGCTCATGGCATTCTTATATTGCTTAATCCGCAAATCCATAACCTGCTTTTTGCGGGTTTGCCCCTCTGTGCCGCAGTTCCAGCTCTGATTAAAGCAGCACCCATCTCTGTTGCTCTCTCCATTGTCCTCATTATGCTTATCGTTATAAGATACCATATCCATCATAGTAAATCCATAGTAATTACTGAAAAAATTGATCTTTCCGTATGCTGTCCCATTCCTGCGCATCTGAAAGCAGGCACTTTGCAGCATATCCTGATCCCCTTTTAAAAATCTTCTCATATCATTCAGGTAATCATCACGATATACCGCCAGATTCCGATAGGGCTGCTCTTTTTTCGCATCGGTTCCTCTTGCTCGATCAAAGCTGTTATCTATCCAATTTTCATCTACTGTATCCAGCCATAATTTGGTATCCGCCAGCCCGGGATCAGCTGCTATCAGATTTAACGGCAGTTGTTCTCCTATCAGTCTGAAGCCGTCCACATGATATTGAAGTACCCAAAATCTCAGGATATCTGTAATGTCCAGCGAGGAAGCTTCTTTTGGAAAGTAAAACTGCATCACCACTTCTATCCGATTCTCATGTAAGGCCCTGACCATGTCACAAAATTCTACTGTGGGATCCTCTCCTGCCGCATATGCCGCTTTCGGAGCATAGTAAAAGCCTTTCTGATAGCCCCAATAATTCAGCTTTTCTCTGCCTTCTTCCGACTCAATAAATTCATATGCGGGCTGCAGTTCTATTGTAGTGATTCCCAATTCTTTCAGATAGGGAATTTTCTCTATTACACCACGAAAAGTCCCTTTATGGGGCACCTTTGAAGAAGGATGCTTCGTAAATCCCCTGACATGCAGCAGATAGCAGATACATTCTTCATAGGGAATCTGCGGTCTTTCATCTTCCTGCCAGTCATAATCTGTTTTCAAAAATCCGGCCCTCAAATCCTTTTCTTCTCTCCTTATGCCGTAATCCTCCTGCTTTTCGAATACTCTTCCATAGGCATCAGCCACCACGTGATCTCCCTCATAAAACTGGTAAGTAACGTCATCCGCATCCACATCCGGAATCCATCCATAATGAATATTGCCCAGACGATCTTCCGGTGCAAAAGGAATTTTCCACAGTTCACTACCATCTTCTTTCCGGTACAAGATCAGGCCGCAATTTTCCATTTTCGATACAAAAGAAGCCCGAAGGCCGTTATCTTCCCGGTACACCCCCAGAGGATATGGTTTTATCCGCTCATTTTTTCCTGCCATAAGTACCTCCACAATCAGAATCTACTGCCCGTAACCATTTTTATTATACTTTTTTTCCGGAAACTTGTAAATCTATTGCGCAAAAAATCTTCCGGTGGTACAATCATAGAAAAGATAGCAGACATGAAAGAATAGGCGGGTCTGCTCCTCTTGCGCAATCGCCTGGCGCAGATAGGAAATCATATGGGTAAAAATAATTACGAAGATGAAGAAATGACCGTTGAACTGGAACTTGAAAACGGCGAGTTAGTCAACTGTGCCATTATCACCATCCTGGCTGTGGATAGACAGGATTATATTGTTCTGCTTCCGTTAGATGAAAACGGCGAGAATCAGGACGGAGAAGTATGGTTCTATCGTTACAGCGAGAATCCGGACGATCCCAACGAAGAGCCAGAACTTGGTTTCATCGATGATGACGATGAATATGAGCGTGTATCCGATGCTTTTGATGAATATCTGGATAACTGCGAGTTTGATGAACTGGTAGACGGTCAGGAATAAAGCTGTTTCATCTTATTCCGTTCCTGCTTTGATACCAGCGGATTTAGGAATCTGGACATCAGCCTGGGGCGCTCCTTTGTGCCGGTCACGAAGGTCAGCTCCAGGTATTCTTTTGCCCTGGTCATAGCCACATACAGCATCCGCCGTTCTTCTTCCACCGTTTCCTCCGGCTGCATATGACCGAAAGGGAACGTTCCTTCATTCACATCAGGAATCCATACCCGGTCAAATTCCAGTCCTTTCGATGCATGTACCGTCATCAGACGGACGCCGTTTTGTTGCTGACTGCCATTTTGTTGATTTCTTTGACAACTGCCACTTTGCTGATTATGCTGTTGGTCGCCGCTTTGCAGATTGCTCTGCTGTTTATCCTGCATCTCTTTCCTGAAAATTTCCTGATACTCCAGCCACTCTCCCGTATTATGAAAGCTTTTTAATTCCTCGCAGGCCATCTCCAGAAGTTCCATCCATTCTGCTAATTTTGTAGTATCAGTTCCCGCTTTCCTGCGCAGATAGGCTTCATACCCCATTCCCTTGCGAAGATAGGTTACTGCCAGAAACGGGCTCAGCTTCTTAAGACGTTTCAAGCCGTCTTCCAGCTCTCCCAGCTGTATTAACAGCTTTGGAAGTTCACCGGGACAGGCATATTTCCGATAATATGCTCTGATATCCTCAAAAACGACCGTTTCTTTTTCCAGAGCTTCCCGCCGGATTCCCCTGTAGGGCTTGTTCATGATCCTGAGAAACTGGCTTCTTCTGAAGTCACCGCCAGCCACTTTGAAAAAAGCACTGATATCCTGCATCACAAAATGGTCATAGATACAGCTGCCCTTTTCTTTCATCACATAGGGAATGCCTGCTTTTAATAGCCTGGATGCAAAGCCCTGCATCTGGGAATTGGTACGGAATAACACCGCTGATTCTTTAAGCTGTTCCTCTGTCAGTGTGGATAATCGCTCTGTTAAATATTGATATTCTTCCCCTTTGTCCACATAGCCTTTGATGGATATCCGGGCAACATTGGGATTGGCTTCATCTTCTTTGGCAGCCTTTAGTTCTTTCACAAAACGGTTCTTATTTTCACTGATTACTTTAAGCGAAGACTCTACGATAGCAGGACGGCTTCTGTAATTTCTGTCAAGCAGTACCTGCTCGCACCCCGGATAATCTATCAGGAATCGCTTCATCAGGGACGGCTCTGACCCGCGAAAACCATAGATTGACTGGTCGTCATCTCCCACCACGAAAAGATTTCGTTTTTCTCCGGCCAGAAGCCTGATGATTTCATATTGCATGGGATTGATATCCTGAAATTCATCAATCAGGATATACTGAAAACGTTCCTGCCAAAATTGCAGTACGATTTTCTTTTCCTGTAAAAGCTTCAGACATTGATAAAGCATATCATCGAAATCCATTTTGCCGGTTGCTGCTCTTTTCTGCTCATAACCAGCCAATAATTGTTCAAATCCCTGTCGATAGGGTTCTTCCACCAATTTTGCGGCCTTCTCCAAATCAGCCGTATTTTTATAAAAGCTGATCGCAGCCAGACATTTAGCAGCATCTTCCGCAAGCACATCATTGCCCGGAAAGGCACTCTTTCCTGTTTCTTTGGTATAATCTTTTAAAAGGGGAATCATCAAGTGTTTCTTGTCAGAATCTTTCAGAATCGCATCCGCCTGCCTGCAGCCGGACTTTATGAGCATCTGATAAAAGATTGCATGAAAGGTTCCAAAATTCACAGGACATATCCTGTTTTGCGATGCTAAGAACCTTCGCTGCATATTCATTGCAGCTTCTCTGGTGAAGGTGATCACCAGAATATTTTGAGGAAGAACCTCATAATGATGGATCAGATTGGAGATTCGATTGGTAATGGTAAATGTCTTGCCGGAGCCGGGACCCGCCAGCACCAGCATGGGTCCCTCTCCGTGCATCACAGCTTTCCGCTGTGCTTCATTTAACTGTTCAGACATTCAGACAAAATATGTGTCTAAAAAGACGCGCTTTCCGCTTTACGCATTCTGTAAAAGCTCGATACCCTTACGGATACGCTTTAAGCTTTCTTCTTTTCCCAGAATCTCCATAATCTCTGTAGCGCCTGCCGGTGTCATCTGCTTACCGGACACAGCAGTTCTGATCGGCCACATAACATAACCGTTCTTGCAGCCCTTCTTCTCTACATAACCAAGCAGTGTCTGATACAGCGCATCGTTACTGTAATCCTCCTGCTCTTCCAGAATAGGCAGTACTTCTGTCAATACCTCCAGGGAAGATTCTGCATTGGTCTTCATCTTCTTGTGCGTGTACATTGCAGGATCATACTCAGGCAGCTCTTCGAAGAAATCCACCTGTGCTGCGATATCCGGGAATACCTCAATTCTGGTCTTCACCATAGCTGCAATCTTCTTTAAATCAAAATCCTTGGTCAAGGCTGCTTTCAGATACGGTTCTGCTTTCTCATAGAAAGTATCAAGATCCATTGCTTTCAGATACTCGCCATTCATCCAACGCAGCTTCACGATATCGAATACTGCAGGAGACTTACTGATTCTGCGATAGTCGAAATCGCGGATCAGCTCGTCCAGAGAAAAGATTTCCCTGTTATCTTCAGGGCTCCAGCCAAGCAGAGCGATATAGTTCACAATGGCCTCTGTCAGGAATCCCTGCTCTATCAGATCTTCAAAAGAAGAATGACCGCTTCTCTTAGACAGTTTCTTATGGTTCTCATCAGTAATCAATGGCAGATGTACATATACCGGTACTTCCCAGCCAAATGCCTCATAAAGTCTTACATACTTGGGTGAAGAAGACAGATACTCATTACCTCTTACTACATGAGTGATGTTCATGGTATGGTCGTCCACAACGTTAGCAAAGTTGTAGGTAGGATATCCGTCTGATTTGATCAGAATCATATCATCCAGTTCACTGTTATTGACTGTAATATCTCCATACAGCTCATCATGGAAAGTAGTGGTACCTTCAGTCGGGTTATTCTGGCGGATTACGAAAGGCTTTACGGCAGCCAGATTAGCCTCCACTTCTTCTTTGGACAGATGCAGACAATGCTTATCATAAATCATGATCTCCTTGCCTTCCACGATCTCTGTCTTCAAGCTTGCCAGTCTCTCCCTATCACAGAAGCAATAATAAGCCTCCCCCTTGTCGATGAGCTCCTTGGCATACTTCATATAGATGCCGGTCTTCATTCTCTCACTCTGCACATAAGGACCATAACCGCCGTCCTTATCGGGACCTTCGTCATGAATCAGTCCTGTCTTAGCCATGGTGCGATAAATAATCTCTGTAGCACCTTCTACAAAACGCTCCTGGTCTGTATCTTCAATACGGAGCATGAAATCTCCGCCCGCATGCTTTGCAATTAAAAACTCATATAAAGCAGAACGCAGATTTCCCACATGCATCTTACCGGTTGGGCTGGGTGCATATCTTGTTCTAATCTTAGTCATTGTTTTTTCCTCCATAAAACGTACTTCCTACATTGTAAACGCTTTTGGAAAAAACTTCAATGATTATTTTACGATTTGTATGTGCTGATTCAAGTATTTTATGTAATAATTCCAATCTTCGCGGCTGAAATAGTGGTTGCCCTTTCTTATATGATAACCAATGTCACCATCATGGAAGCAATCCCCCGGAACGGGAAGGCGGTCCGGATGAATAAACCCAGTCAGTCCATGCTCTTTATAATAATCGCCGGCTGCCACACAGGACAGGTATTCCTTTTCGGGATCTGCCCACAAATCATTCTCTGCACTGGCCACATAGACTCTGTGAGGAATATTGGCTGCGATCAGATAATGCTGGTCAAAAGGAAGGGCCTCTTCATTGTCAGCATATTTTTCATAATTTTCACAAAACCAATAAGAAAAAGTATCCCAGATTTTTCGAATGGTTTCGCCTTGTTTGTTTCGTGACAGAGCGGCACCGCTGCAGCCGGAATCATTGGAGAAAGCACAATAAAATCTTTCGTCCAGAGCACCTGTCAATAACGCTGTTTTCCCTAATCTGGAATGTCCTGCCACACTGATATGGGCATGGTCCAGCTCCGGAAGTGTCATGGCATAATCCATCACGCGCATGGCAGCCCAGGCCCAAAGCCCGATTTTACCGCATTGAGTCTTGGAGGTACGCCCCTGAGGGTACACGACACCAGCCAGTCCATTCGTAAAATCTCCATCATCAGAACTGATATCTTTATAACAAAATGACAGAACTGCATACCCTTCATCCACGATTTCTTCCGAAGGCTGATACCTGTCAGGAACAAGATCTCTGAAATTAATATGAATAAAACACGGAATCGGTTCCTCTTTTCCCGCAGGACACGTATAGTATACAGGAAAAGCAAAGCTTCCCTGCTCCAGCTTACAAGTCAGCCGTATCTTTTTCAAAACAGCCTTCCCTGCGCAAAAATTCTCTTCACTCTTCTCTACTTCCGCTTCCATCGAAACCGGAGCCTCCGGGAGAAACCCATACTCCTCCGTCAAAAGCAGCTTTACTATCTCTTCCTTCTCCATCTTCCCCGGCATAGGCAAACCATCCAACTTCATCATACCAACTCCTCCTGTCACTTAATTTGTCATATTCTCACACTACTGAAACAAACCATGACTATTATAACAACAGCAGCCCCTCAATACAATGAACTCACTTATTCCCTTCTCCCCATTTTAGCACAATTTTAATTTCAAATACTAAAGGCACCTGTTTCTCTTTTATGAAGCCGGAGAAAACAGGTGCCTGTTATTTAATTCCATGTTAAGACTGCCTGAAGCCAGCTGAGGGTAGCTGAATAAGTGAAAATTCTCCCCCCTGAAAATATCGGTCTTTAAGTTTAAGCAGCCTACGGCGTATAAAAACTTGAAATGTGAGTATTCTATCTGCTGGTTTACAGGGAAAGTGATAGCTTCAACAGATAGAATCTTTCCTTTTTACATTTATCGATGACATAAAAGTGTAGAATAATGATCTGCCAACAGATAGATTTTCTATTTCGCTTAATCATAGATGCCGATATAGCTTCGGAAACCAATTTTTTCAGCAGATAGGATTTCGCATTTATTACATTCTAGATGTTGAAGCAGTTTAAAAAGCATAAAAAAACGGATAGATTTCATGTTTATGACATTTTAATCTGCCGGATTTACAGGGGAAGTAAAGCTTCAACAGATAGAATCTTTCCTTTTTACATTTATCGATGACATAAAAGACAATATCAGACCAAATTAAATCGGTACCAGGGCTGTATACTTTACGCACCTGGTACCGTTACATTTTAAGAAGTGAAGCCATGGCAGAATTGTCACCTCTGCCGGGGCTCCCTCTGCGTCTCTTCCGCTTTTTTCATTAATTTGTATTCTCAGGCACCTTCTTCTCAGCCGCATTCTTAAACCGCTGCACTTCCTTAACCGCCTGATTAATCGCAATATTAGTTCCTGCTCCCGCAATACATCCGCCGGGACAAGCCATTCCTTCGATCAGACATCCATTCTTTTTGCCTGACTTGGCAAGAAGCAGCATTTTCTTACATTCTGCCAGGCTTTCTGCATGCTCAATATGTACTTCTGTGCCCGGATAGTATTTCTTGATACAGTCTTCGATGGCACTGGCTACGCCGCCGGCCACGCCATAACCACGGCCTGCGCCGGTTGCATCCTGCATCTGGTCCATGGCCTTGATTTCATCCAACAGGATCCCCTTGGCCTCGAACATGCCGGTCAATTCCTCGAAAGTAATAACAAAATCTACATCGGAACGGATGGTGCGGCGGCTTGCTTCCAGCTTCTTGGAAGCACAGGGTCCGATAAATACCACACTGGCATCCGGATGCTCTGCCTTGATGATTCTTGCAGTAGCTACCATAGGTGTCAGCTCGTTGCTGATCTTATCAATGGTCTCAGGGAACAGATTCTTAGCCATTACCGACCAGGAAGGACAACAGGAGGTCAGGGCAAATGCCTGATTGCCGCTGGCAACTTCCTTAACATAGTGTTCTGCCTCTGCCATACATCCAAGGTCAGCTCCGATCGCTGTCTCATATACATCAGTAAATCCCAGCTCTTTTAAAGCAGTCTTGAACATCTCCGGTGTCACATTCGGACCGAACTGTCCTACGAAAGCAGGTGCAACCTGGGCAATGATCTTACGTCCCGACTGCATGGCGCGGATCAGCTGGAAAATCTGTGACTTATCAGCTATGGCACCGAAAGGACAGCTTACCATACACTGTCCGCAGGATACACACATGTCATTGTCAATAATAGCTCTTCCTCTTTCATCGCTCTTGATTGCGTTGACACCGCAGGCTTTCTTACAGGGACGTTCCTTATGGCAGATGGCATCATAAGGACATACATCCTTACATTTTCCGCATTTGATACATTTATCCTGATCAATGACGGAACGGCCCTTTACCATGGTGATGGCACCTCTGGGGCACACAGCCTGACAGGGATGTGCCATACATCCCATACAGGAATCTGTAATCTCATAGTGATGTTCCGGGCAGGCATTACATGCAGAAGGGATTACCTGCATAAGAGGCGGTTCATAATATTTTTCATCTATGTTACTTTCCTCCAGACCTTCTGTCAGATGGCCAGGGTGATTACGTTTCTCCTGGCGCAGGCTCATGCCCATGGCCAGACGTATCATTTCTCTGATAATCGCTCTGTCACGATATACACTCTCATAATATTCTGTTTCTTCATAATCTACAATTTCATAGGGAAGTGCTTCCATATCATCCCTCAGGTTAGTAGAATTGAAAGCTAAATTGGCTACTTCTTTAAATACACGTCTTCTTCTTTTGCGAACCGGCGTGTCGATTCCTCTCATGTTACTCATAACGCTTCTCCTCATCCGATAATGGTTTCATTATAAAATACAACACTTCATTTGTCAATCTGGCACAAAGTTGGTTACTATTCCCCCATAAGCATGCCCATGGCGCATAACATAAAATGCACCCTGCAAGTCTGAAACCTTACAGGGTGCCAAGATATTTTTATGATTACAGGAACAAACTTCCCACCTGGAATACAATCGTAGCCACAAGCCATGCAACCACCAGCTCAAATGCCATCACCTTTAACGTAAACGCCCAGGAATGGCTTTCCTTTTTAATGGTTCCCACGGTAGCCGCACAGGGAATATACAGCAGACAGAACAGCATCAGGCAGTACGCATTTAACGGTCCGAAATCCGGATTTACTGCATGTACATTGGCAATTATAGTCTCCATACCGGCTGCAGAGTTGGCATTGGATACGCCAAACAGGACTGAGAAGCTGGAAACTACGACTTCTTTCGCAGAGATACCGGAGATCAGTGCCACACCGATCTGCCACATACCGAGGCCCGCAGGTGCAAGAACAGGTACCAGCAATTTACCGATCATAGCACCAAAGCTGTTTGCTGGGTCCTCTACCATTCCGGCCACGCCGAAATTCAGTACGAACCAGATGACGATAGATGCAATGAAGATGGTGGTTCCTGCTTTCGTCAGGTAATCTTTCAATTTATTCCAGACGTAAATCCAGATGGTACGTCCATTAGGTCTCTTATACTCCGGAAGTTCGATCAACAGGGAATCATTGATCCTGCCCTTTTCCAGCTTGTTGATTACCATGGCAGAAATGATTGCAACAACCATACCGATGGCATACATGGAGAAAGCTGCCAGGCTTGCGTATTTTTCGAAGAACATCTCTGAGAAAAGGACATAAATCGGCAGCCTTGCAGAGCAGGACATAAACGGTGTGACCATCATAGTCTTACGTCTGTCGTGTTCCGTTTCCAGTGCTCTGGTAGCCATGATGGCAGGCACAGTACAGCCAAATCCCAGGATCATAGGCAGGAATGCTCTTCCCGACAATCCAACCTTACCCATTACATTGTCCATGACGTATGCTACACGGGCCATGTAACCGCTGTCTTCCAGGATAGCCAGAGCAAGGAACAGGATGAAAATATTGGGGATAAAGGTCAGGATTCCTCCCACGCCTGCTATGATACCATCCACAATCAGAGACTGCAGCCAGTCACTGACATTTATGGCCTGCAGCAGCGAAAGCATACTCTGGGACACCCAATCAAGAGCCGTTTCAAAAACGCCCTTAACAGCATCTCCCACCGTAAATGTAAGGAAGAATACCAGCACCATGATCAGTAAAAAGATCGGGATTCCCCAAATAGGATGCGTCAGCAGCTTATCTACTTTATCTGTACTTGCCGCCTTTTTATTCTTATGGAACAGCGTTTCTTTCACTACTTTTTCTATGTAGGTATATTTACACTGAATGATATCCTTTTCATAACTTCTGTCAACGATATGATCTATCTGAACGGGATGCTCTTTCATTACATCCTCATCGTTCTCCATCAGCTTGATCGCATGCCATCTGACAGAAGAATGACTGGGATACTTATCCTGCATCAAAGCTTCCAGTTTATTGATCTTGCTTTCAATTTCCTCCGGGTATTCCAGAATAAATTCATCCATTCCCTCTTCAAAATGATGGATAACAGCATGAAGCAGGATATCCAGACCAGTTCGCTTGGCAGCGGATACCGGCACTACAGGGATATGTCCCAGCATTTCCGGCAGACGATGCAGATCGATTTCCATGCCTCTTTCCTTTACGATATCCATCATGTTGAGTGCCAGAACTACAGGCTTTCCCATCTCCAAAAGCTGCATGGTGAGATACAGGTTACGCTCCAGACTGGATGCATCCACTACGTTGATGATGACATCAATATCATCATCCATAACACAGTTTCTGGTTACCTTCTCTTCTATGGTATAACAGGTCAGAGAATAGATACCGGGGGTATCCACCAGTGTAATATCAGTACCTTCATAGCTGGTCTGTCCTTCCACCTTCTCAACAGTTACACCAGGCCAGTTGGCCACTTTCAGTTTCGCTCCTGTCAGTGCATTGAACAACGTTGTCTTGCCGCAGTTGGGATTACCCACACAGGCAACATTGATATGCTTTTTCACGTTCTTAGCTCCTTGTTCCGTCTTTTGTACTTCCTTACTCATGATCCATATCCTCCCCTGAAGATATTTCCTGCACATCTATGCCATTGGATATATGCTTTCCTAATGCCAGTCTGGTTCCTCTGACCTGAATGATCAGGGCACCTTTCTTCTTCCGGTTTAAAACCTTGATCTTGGTACCGTCATTCAGTCCCAGTGCCTGCAGACGCCTCGTAATAGACGGTTCCACATACAATCTTTCAATGATGTAGCTCTTCTCTTTCTCTGCCTCGTATAATGTCATGATATCCTGCGGAAACCTTCCGCCCTCCTATTGAAAATGATTATCATTTGCATTCAATCAAATTATAGTACGATTAGTTAGCCGCGTCAATCTCGAATTGCATAAAAATAACTCATGAAAACCACACAAAATACTTCAAAATCACAAAAACCCCGAAGATCTGTGTGATGTTTCCTGTCACCGTGATCTTCAGGGCTTTATTTTACCAGCTCTTAATAAATGTATTAATATAATTATCAAGACACTTCTTGATAACATCTATTGCGTCTTCTCTGTTACCTTTTTCATTTACTGCAGTCGTCTTATTCTCAAGTGCCTTATAGATGGTAAAGAAATGCTCCATCTCCTGCACTACATGCGGCGGCAGCTCGGAAATATCCTTGTAGCAATTGTAGTTCGGATCTTCAAAAGGTACTGCGATGATCTTCTCATCATTTTTACCATTGTCCAGCATAGAAATAACACCGATGGGATATGCTCTTACAAGTGTGAGGGGCTGTATCGGCTCAGAACATAAAAGCAATACATCCAAAGGGTCTCCGTCATCACCATAGGTTCTCGGAATGAAACCATAGTTGGCAGGATAATGGGTAGATGTATGCAGGATTCTGTCCAGTATCAGGAAACCGGTCTCCTTATCCAGCTCGTATTTGTTTTTGCTTCCTTTCGAAATCTCAATGACGCAGATAAAGTCGGTGGGTGTTACCCTTTGGGTACTCATGCTGTGCCAGATGCTTCCGTTGATTTCTTTCATTTTAACCTCCATTCAGCCTCAGAAAATGGCTTTTTCAATTCTTATCTTCTGCTCTCCGTTAAAATCATATCACATTTTTCTTTTGGAAAAAAGATGCAAAATTAACAGATTATCCGCGAATTTGCCCATTTCCGTGAACAATATACTTATAAGAAGTAAGCTCCTTAAGCCCCATGGGCCCTCTTGCATGGAGCTTCTGGGTGCTGATTCCGATCTCCGCACCGAAGCCGAATTCAAATCCATCCGTAAACCTTGTAGATGCATTTACGTAGACGCATGCTGCATCTACTTCGTTTAAGAACTGTTGGGCAGCTTCAGGATCATCCGTCACGATACACTCGGAATGCTTTGTATTATACCGGTTGATATGGGCAATGGCTTCATCCACACTTTTTACCGTTTTCATAGAGATAATATAGTCAAGATATTCTTTTCCATAGTCTTCTTCCGTGGCAGGAACACAATCCTCCAGATATGCTCTGATGCCTTCGTCTCCACGCATCTCCACATTTTTACTGCGAAGTGCATCGGCAAGTCTGGGAAGAAACGCCTCTCTGACTGCTTCATGGATCACAAGAGATTCACAGGCATTGCACACACCGATACGCTGGGTCTTGGCATTCATAATGATTTTTACAGCCATATCAAGGTCGGCTGCCTTATCTACATACACGTGACAGTTACCTGTTCCGGTCTCAATGACAGGAATGGTACTGTTCTCTACCACGGCACGGATGAGCCCTGCACCGCCTCTGGGAATCAGCACATCCACGTATTCATTCATTTTCATAAAAGCAGAAGTAACACTTCTGTCCGTATTTTCTATCAACTGAATGGCATCCGGAGTCACACCTGAAACCTCCAGACTGTTTCGAAGCGCTTTGGTAATAGCCATATTGGAATGAATCGCATCGCTTCCGCCTTTTAAAATAACGGCATTACCGGTCTTAAAGCACAGTCCGAAAGCATCGGCCGTTACATTGGGTCTTGATTCATAAATAATACCGATGACACCAAGGGGCACCCTTTTTTTCTCAATTACAAGTCCATTGGGACGGGTAAACGTCTCCATAACCTGACCGATGGGATCTTCCAGTTTCACAATCTGTTCCAGCCCCTCTGCCATGGCATCAATACGCTCTTTCGTCAGGCGCAGACGGTCTATCATTCCGGGGTGCATGCCGTTTGCTTCTCCGGCAGCAATATCTTCTCTGTTAGCAGCAAGAATCGCCTCTGTCTCATCCCGCAATGCATTGGCTGCAGCAAGAAGTGAGTGATTCTTCTGTTCTGCTGTCATCTTCTGCAGGCTGTATTTTGCTTCACATGCCCGCTGTCCCATTTCCTGTAAACTAATCATATCTTTTCCTCCGGTTTATGCCAAAATTACCTGATAAGGTCTGATATCCTTTTCCTCCTGAGGTATCTCTTCCACCATCTGGCACCAAAATCCCACAGCTATGGTTCGAAGGCTGAGTGCTTCTTTTCCCTCCAAGAATCTGTCATAAAATCCTTTTCCATAACCAATGCGGTGCCGATAAGGGTCAAATGCCACGCCCGGCATGATCATTAGAGTATGATCTGCCTCGTTTTCAGAATATAGATATCTTTCACTTGTACCGTCAGGCTCCGGAATTCCCCGATAGCCTTCTGTCAGTTCCTCCAGAGAATAAATTCTGTAAAACTGCATTTCCAGTCCCTCTACCCTTGGCAGATAGACTCTTTTACCTGTTCTTAAAGCTTCTGAAATTATTTCCGAGGTATCGATCTCACTGCCGTAAGAAGCAAAGATCAACAGGCAGTCCGAGCGGTAAAACCACTGGTGACCTATTATCCTGTCAGCAAGCTTCAGGGCTGCAGCCTTGCGCTCCTCTTCCGTTAACTCGTCTCTGCGTTTCAGCACTTCTTTGCGCAGCTGACGCTTCCTGTCTGTAATTTCGCTCATAATCTGTTCAGCCATTATCAATGGGTCCCCTTATGACCGAATTTTTCACCCAGATTCTCGATGGATCCATCTTCATTCTGGATATTGATATTGTTCAGCTGTCCTCGTAAATTGGCACGGACATTGGCTACATATTCACTGCGCAGCTGTGCCTGTTCCTTACGCTCTGCCTCGGTCAGTCCCTCTGCCTTAGATTTATGATATAATTCATTAATACGCTTGATCTTTTCTTCCAGATTCATATATCTATGCTCCTTTTCACAGTCATCTTACAATAGGCTGCCGCTAATTTTTATGTAATGTCTGTACGAACAGCGGCAGATCAAAATGCTCGTCTTTATGTGCCACAAAAAGGGTTCCTTCATTTTTCCCATCTATCAGACGGTGGATAATTCCGATATCTTTACTGTTGGCAATGATCATATCCACATTGGAGCTGGTGGCAATCTTGGCTGCGATCATCTTGGTATTCATGCCGCCTGTGCCTACACTGCTACCGGTAGTAGCCTTACCCATGCCCATCAGTTCTTCTGTCAGCTCGTCTACCTGCTCAATAAACTTTGCATCCGGATTCTTTCTGGGATCATCCGTAAACAATCCGTCAATGTCAGATAACAAGATCAACAAGTCGGCATCCACCAGTGCCGCAACGATAGCAGACAAGGTATCATTGTCACCGATTTCAATCTCATATGTTGCAACCGTATCATTTTCATTTACAACAGGAATAACACCCATCTTTAACAGCTCTGAAAAAGTATTATGAGCATTATATCTGTTCAGATTATCTACTATTGTATTCTTCGTCATCAAAATCTGAGCCGCTACCTGATTGTACTCTGCAAAAAGCTTCTGATAAGTCATCATCAGCCTTGCCTGTCCCACCGCAGAGCATGCCTGCTTCACCGCAATGGTCCGGGCCTCGCTCTCCGACATAATTTCCTTTAAATGAACTGCTTTCTTGCCAACTGCAATGGCACCGGATGTCACTAACACCACATCCTTCCCCTGATTCCTCAGGTCGCACAGTTCTCTGACCAACTTCTCCAGCTTAATATAATCCAAGTCTCCGGTCTCTTTATGCTGCAGAGAGGAAGACCCAATCTTCACAACGATCCTTTTCTTATCCTTCAGTAATTCACGATACTGCTCCATGACCTTTTCCTTTCGCCTCAGTCCTAAAATACTCCTGATTTCTCCTATTCTACTTCATTTTCCCCTCTACGTCAATTTGAATTTCTTCATAATCCCTATCTCTCCTGTTGATTCACACAAATCCCCGCTTCTTCCAGAAACATCCTGGCAATTTCCGAGAGTTTCCTCTCTTTGTGTATCAGAAAGACGCTCATAACATACATGCTTTCATGGTCAATTCTCCGAATGACCATATCTGCAGGTACTTCTGTATACTCTTTCGAATAAGAAACGATGGAAGCACTGTTAAAAGAACGTGCCCATTCCATTGCGGTTCCGTTTGTAGAAGTAATCACAGATACATTTGGCATTACAGTACACTGCGCAAAGGCTGTATAAACGATATTTAATATGTCAAAAGGTACTGAGACCGGATATCCAATAAACTCCGTCACTTGCAAAGGGGCATTCCCGGATGCCAGCGGATGATTCACAGGAAGTGCAGCTACAATGTCCTCCCGTTCATATGGGAAAGCCAGAAGATTGTTATAGCGCGGCACACTCGCCCGAATGAGCCCAATCTCCGTAATTCCATTTAAGACATTAGGAATCACGAAATCACTTGGGATCTCATACATATCATAACTGATATCCGGATTTTTGGCCGCAAAGCTGCTAAAAAGCTTTCTGATGTAGTGCAGACTGCTGCCAGCAGGAATTGAAATCTTCAACTGTTCCCGATAACTGGTCTGCTGTGCTGTCAATGATATCCGCAAATTTTCTTCCAATTGGCAGATTTCCCGGGCCTTATTATAAAAAATCTGACCTGCTTCCGTCAGCTCAAGGGAACGGGGACCACGAACAATCAGCTGTGCTCCATAGGTATGTTCAATATTTTTCAATTGATTACTTAAAGATGGCTGTGCGATCAGCAATTTGTTGGATGCAGCCATAATACTGCCGCAATCTACGATCGCCACGAAGTTCCTGTATGATTCCAATGTCATTTCGCCTCTCCTATAATATTTTTATTATATTAACTATTTAAAAATAGTAATTTTATTATATATTTTTTTCAATTATAATACAAGCGTTTGTTACACATTAGAAAAAAGCACAAAACAATCTGTGCAGAAAGAGGAAGCATTATGGCTGATTTATTAACTGATTTTCTGGCAGTCCTTGGCGTTGTACTGAACGGTTTACCTCAGGGTCTGTTAGCCCTCACCTATGGATTTGCATCCATTCCCACCGCATTAGCATTCTTTGTAGGTGCGATCGGCAACACCCTGACCCAGAGTGTTGCACCTATTTCTTTCCAGGCTGAAACGATTACTTATGCAGGAAGTGCCGGAAAGAATCGATCCGAGCGTTGTACTATGATTTTCCTGGGCGGCGCTATTATGACAGTCATCGGAGCATTTGGTCTTCTGACTAAAATTGTTGATTTCGTAGGAGAAGATATCTCTTACGGCATGATGGCCGGTGTCGGTATCATTTTAACCAAAGCTGCCATTGATATGATTAAAAATGACAAGCTGGCCGGAGGTGTCTCTCTTGCCGCTGCACTCATTACCTACTATCTGACCAAAGACAGTAGCAATACATTGGTCTATACAATCGTAATTTCCGTAGTAGCATCCTGCATTGCAAATGCTATTTTCAAGAAAAATAAGGAAAACATTGTGGTGGTAGATGACAAATTCATCCGCCAGAAATTTACTTTTAACAGCAACGTAATCCTGGGCGCCCTTGGTATGGTATGCTTGAATATCGGTTCCAATATTTCCTTCGGTTCGATTACCGCAAGCATGGCAACTAACGGGAACTATAATGTAGACCATCTGACCGTGATTTCTTCCTTGGCAGATATGGCATCTTCTTTCTTCGGCGGAGCTCCGGTTGAAGCTATCATTTCCGCCACTGCAAGCGCACCTCATGCAGTATGGGCGGGCGTTATTATGATGGTAATCATCGGTGTTATTTTACTTATGGGTATCCTTCCCAAAATCAGCAAGTATGTTCCTTCTTCTTCCATCGCCGGCTTCCTGTTCGTGCTTGGTATCTTCAAAACTGTTGTATTAGATGCTCCGACTGCTCTTTCTACAAATGCGGCTGTTGGCGGTACTACTATGGTAGTAACTGCTGTAACCAATCCGTTCCTCGGAATGTTGTCCGGTATCCTTGTAAGAATGTTGGGACTCTAATCCTGAATCCGGAGGTTTGATTATGAAAGAATATACTATAAATTTATGTGGCGTAACCCGTACGCTTCCGTTTATTCCTATCAATGACAAGCTTGCCTTTGCCAGTTTCGTTGTTTTAAGTGACACGGAACTCGTTTCCGCCTGTGCTCCAAAGCTGGCAGAACAGATCGGTGAAGTGGATGCTATCCTGACTGCTGAGGCCAAAGGTATCGCACTGGCCTATGAAGTCAGCAAATGTCTTGGCCTCAAAGAATTTATTGTTGCCAGAAAAAGTACCAAATCCTATATGCAAAATATCGTATCTGCTTCCGTGCACTCTATTACAACGGCAGGCGAACAGCATTTGTATCTGGACGGCGCAGATGCTGATAAAATCAGAGGGAAACGTATCTGTATCATAGATGATGTGATTTCCACCGGAGAATCTCTTCATGCACTGGAAGTTCTTGCCCATAATGCTGATGCCAATATCGTAAAAAAAGCCGCTATTCTTGCAGAAGGAAATGCCGCTGACCGAGACGACATTATCTTTTTACAAAAACTGCCACTATTTCAGAAAACTCAGGATGGATATGAGATCATTGAATGATTTTCTATCTAAATAAATGCCACATCATGTGAAATAAACTGATGTGGCATTTTTATAATTATTTGTTTTTCTTTTTATATTCTGCAGGTGTAATTCCTTCATATTTTTTGAAAAGTCTATTTAATGTTACGCTATTATTACAACCTGCTCTTGCACTAATCTCTTCTAATGTCAAATCTGTTTTCAGAAGAAGTTCCTTGGCATTTTCCAAACGAATTTTATGAATATAGGTAAGAGGACTCATGCCGGTTTTTTCTTTAAAAAACGTGAGGCTTCTGGCATAATGGTGGAAGCCTAGCACCATAAATTTTAATTTTTATATTGAAAAAACCACTTGGGTTCCTTAATGTATTAACGACCAAGAAAACACAAAAGGAGATTCCACAAGTGGCTTCAGTTAATACATTA
>JBGVLR010000222.1:0-12125 GCA_045124375.1 Acetatifactor sp. | reverse complement strand
CTGATTTTTAAGATTTTAAAGAGAGGCGAGAAACTGAACGTAGAAGCAGCCACAACCGAGGATGAGGTAGTGGACAGTGGCTTAAGATACGATCTGACTGTTCCTCTTGTAAGATACTATTCCAACAATGCAGCACAGCTGCCTTCTCCTTTCAAGGCACTGCAGATGGGCAATGTGTGGAGAGCAGATCGTCCTCAGAGAGGAAGATATCGTCAGTTCATGCAGTGTGATATCGATATTCTCGGCGAGCCTTCCAATCTGGCTGAGATTGAACTGATCCTGGCAACCACCACCACACTGGGCAAGCTGGGCTTCAAGGGCTTCCAGATCCGTATCAATGAAAGAAGAATCCTGAAAGCAATGGCAGCTTACAGTGGGTTCCCTCAGGAATCCTATGACAGCGTGTTCATCACACTGGATAAGATGGACAAGATCGGCCTGGACGGCGTGGAAGAAGAACTGTTAAGCAACGGTTTTGCAGGGGAGAGTGTAGAGAAGTATCTGGAACTGTTCAAAGGTCTGGAAGGGGCCGAAGACGGCGTGGCTTATCTGGCAAATGTGCTGGAGGGATATTTGGAGCCTGATGTAGAGCAGAACCTGCAGGAGATCATTGCAAGCGTGAAGGCTACCAAGTCTTCTGATTTTGAGATTGTATTTGATGCGACTCTGGTAAGAGGTATGTCTTATTATACCGGAACCATTTTTGAGATCGCTATGCCTGAGTTCGGCGGCAGCTGCGGCGGTGGCGGAAGATATGACAAGATGGTAGGCAAGTTTACCGGTAAGGATGTGCCTGCCTGTGGATTCTCCATCGGATTTGAGAGAATCATCCTGCTTTTGATGGAGAGCGGTTTTAAAGTGCCTTCCCAGCCTGAAAAGGTAGCATACCTGATCGAGAAAGGTGTAAGCGGAGACGCGCTGTGTCAGGTGATTGCCGAGGCACAGGAAGCACGTAAGGACGGCACTCAGGTGCTGGTAGCCCGCATGAATAAGAATAAGAAGTTCCAGAAGGAACAGCTTGAAAAAGAAGGCTACACACAGTTTAAAGAATTCTATAAGGATCCGCTGAAGCAGTAAGCGGTAGGAAAGGAAGAATATATTATGGCTGAATCAATGAAAGGTCTGAAAAGGACAATGCGCTGTGGAGAGCTGTCTGCTGCCAATGTAGGTGAAGTAGTTACCGTCATGGGCTGGGTGCAGAAGCAGCGTAACAAAGGTGGTATTATTTTCGTGGACCTGCGTGACAGAGCAGGTATCTTACAGGTGATTTTTGAAGAGAGCGACTGTGGCCCGGAGAATTTTGCAAAGGCAGAGAAGCTGCGCAGTGAGTTCGTTGTAGCAGTTGTGGGCCGCGTGGAGAAGCGTGCCGGTGCAGTAAATGAGAATCTGGCTACCGGTGAGATCGAAATCAGAGCAACCGAACTTCGTATTTTATCAGAAGCAGAGACTCCGCCTTTCCCTGTAGAGGCTGATATCAAGACAAAGGAAGAGCTGCGTCTGAAATATCGTTATCTGGACTTAAGAAGACCCAATCTTCAGAAGAACCTGATGCTGAGAAGTAAGATTACCACTACCATCCGTTCTTTCATGAGTGAGAATGGCTTCCTGGAAATCGAGACTCCTATTTTGAATAAATCCACACCGGAAGGAGCAAGAGACTACCTGGTACCCAGCCGTGTGCATCCCGGTACCTTCTATGCGCTGCCTCAGTCTCCTCAGATTTTCAAGCAGCTTCTGATGTGTTCCGGTTATGACCGTTACTTCCAGATTGCAAAGTGCTTCCGTGATGAGGACCTGCGTGCAGACAGACAGCCTGAGTTCACTCAGGTAGACCTGGAGATGTCTTTCGTAGATGTAGATGATGTTATCGATGCTACCGAGAGAATGGTACAGAGAGTATGTAAGGAAGCTATCGGTCTCGAGGTAAAGCTTCCCATCAAGCGTATGACATGGCATGAAGCTATGAACCGTTTCGGTTCCGATAAGCCGGATACCCGTTTCGGTATGGAGCTGGTAGATGTGTCTGAAACAGTGGCCGGATGCGGCTTCGGCGTATTTACTGCTGCACTGGAGAACGGCGGCAGCGTACGCGGTATCAATGTAAAAGGACAGGCTGAAATGCCTCGTAAGAAGATAGATGCACTTGTTGAATTTGCAAAGGGCTATGGTGCTAAGGGACTGGCTTATCTGTCCGTACAGAAGGACGGCAGCTACAAGTCTTCCTTTGCCAAGTTCATGACCGAAGAGCAGCTGGCAGCTCTGGTGAGTGCTATGGGCGGCGAACCCGGTGACCTGCTTCTGTTTGCAGCAGATAAAAATAATATCGTATGGTCCGTACTGGGTGCTTTGAGATGTGAAGTGGCTAAACAGCTTGAAATGATCGACCAGAGCAAGTTCAACTTCCTGTGGGTAACCGAGTTCCCTCTGCTTGAGTGGAGCGAGGAGGAAGAACGCTACGTAGCAATGCACCATCCGTTCACCATGCCTATGGATGAGGACCTGGAGCTTCTGGATACCGATCCCGGCAAAGTACGTGCAAAGGCTTATGATATCGTATTAAACGGTGTCGAGCTGGGCGGCGGCAGTGTCCGTATCTTCCAGAATGATGTACAGGAGAAGATGTTTGAGGTACTTGGCTTTACCAAGGAGCAGGCATACGACAGATTCGGTTTCCTGTTAAATGCATTCAAGTACGGTGTTCCCCCTCACGCAGGACTGGCTATCGGTCTGGACCGTTTCGTTATGCTTTTAGTAAAGGCTGAAAGCATCCGTGAAGTAATTGCCTTCCCGAAGGTAAAGGATGCATCCTGTCTGATGACCAATGCGCCTGACGTTGTAGACCAGAAACAGTTGGATGAGCTGTACCTGGCATTAAAACCGGTGGAAGAATAGAAAATAAGAATATGAAGAGATTATTGGTTTATCTTAAAGATTATAAGAAAGAAACTGTGCTGGCGCCGCTTTTCAAGCTGCTGGAGGCTTTCTTTGAATTGCTGGTACCCCTTGTCATGGCGAGTATTATCGACCATGGCATCGCGGACCGCGACTTCGGCTATATCGGTAAGATGGGACTGTGCCTGATCGGGCTGGCTGTGATCGGCCTGGTCAGTTCCATTACTGCACAGTTCTTTGCAGCCAGAGCGGCAGTAGGCTTTGCAACTAAAGTGCGTCAGGCACTGTTTGATCACATTCAGGCACTGAACTTTACCAATATTGATAAAGCAGGTACCTCTACGATGATTACAAGGATGACCAGTGACATTAATCAGGTGCAGTCCGGTGTGAACATGGTACTGCGCCTGTTCTTGCGTTCACCCATCATTGTATTTGGTGCCATGATCATGGCTTTTACCATCGATGTAAAGAGTGCGCTGGTCTTTGTAGTGGCAATCCCCTTAATGGCAGTGGTGGTATTCGGAATCATCCTGTCTACCATTCCCATGTACCGCAAGGTACAGGCTGCTCTTGATAAAGTGCTGGGCATCACCCGTGAGAATCTGACCGGTGTGAGAGTGATCCGTGCTTTTCATCAGGAGGAAGAAGAGGAAGAGCGCTTTCAGAAAAATAACGAGACGCTGGCATCACTGCAGATGTTTGTGGGTAAGATCAGTGCCTGCATGAATCCTGTGACCTATGTGATCGTAAACGGTGCGGTCATTGCACTGATTTATATTGGTGCCATTCAGGTAAATGTAGGTAATCTGAGTCAGGGTGAAGTAGTGGCGATCATCAATTATATGAATCAGATTCTGGTTGAGCTGGTGAAGCTGGCCAATCTGATCATTACCATTACTAAAGCGCTGGCATGTGCAGATCGTGTGGCAGCGGTGTTTGATCTGGAAGAGGAGAAAGAGATTAGCGCCCTTGAATCCGGTACAGCAGCCCTGTCTGAGTCAAAAGCAGCAGAACATGTGGGTGATAAAGTGGCTCCTTTCCTGTCATTTGATCATGTATCCCTCACATACCAGGGGGCCGGTGACAAGACGCTGCACGATATGAATTTTACCGTAAATAAGGGGGATACCATCGGCATCATCGGCGGTACCGGTTCCGGTAAGACTTCCCTTGTGAATCTGATCCCCGGCTTCTATCCGGCTACTGAAGGTGTGATTCGGTTGGAGGGAAGAGATATTGCTTCCATTCCCCAGCAGGAGCTGCGCACCAGAATCGGTGTGGTGCCTCAGAAAGCAGTGCTTTTCAAGGGAACCATCAGGAGCAATCTGCTGTGGGGCAGGCCGGAAGCTACGGATGAGGAATTGTGGGAGGCAATCGATATTGCCCAGGCCAGAGAAGTGGTGGAAGGCAAGGATGGAAAGCTGGATGCCCAGGTGGCTCAGAACGGCAAGAATTTCTCCGGAGGCCAGAAACAGCGTCTGACCATTGCCAGAGCCCTGGTGCGCAAGCCTGATATTTTGATCCTGGATGACAGTGCATCTGCGCTGGACTACGCGACAGATGCCAAGCTTCGCATGGCTCTGCGTAACATTGAAGACACTACCACGACATTTATTGTGTCTCAGCGGGCATCTTCCATTATGCATGCTGATCAGATCATTGTGCTGGATGACGGTGAAATAGCGGGACTGGGTACTCATGAGGAGTTACTGGCAGATTGTGAGGTATACCAGGAGATTTACTATTCTCAGTATCCGGAGAAGAAGCAGGGAACACAGAGTGCAGCTGTAGGAGGACAGTCCTCTGACAGTCAGCTTTCCGGGAAAGGAGGCAGACAGTCATGAAACAAAAAGATACGATGGTAAAAGTCCTGCGCTATATTCGCAGGTATGGGGTTCAGGTGATTCTTTCCCTGATACTGGCTGCCCTGACAGTAGCGCTTACCCTCTATATACCGATCCTCACCGGTGATGCAGTGGATCTCATCATTGACAAAGGTCTGGTGGATATGCCGGGAATCTTTGCCATTATGAAAAAGATAGCGATAGTCATGGTGATCACAGCGGCGGGTCAGTGGGTCATGAACACCTGTAATAATTATATTACGTATCATGTGGTAAAGGATATCAGAGAGGATGCTTTTCACAAGTTAGAGCGACTGCCTTTAAAATATCTGGATTCCAAGGCTTACGGTGATATCGTGAGCCGTGTCATTTCAGATGTAGATACTTTTGCAGACGGTCTGTTGATGGGATTTACCCAGCTGTTTACCGGTGTCATTACCATTTTTGGCACACTGGGATTCATGCTGGTGACCAATGTGCCCATTACCCTGGTGGTAGTGTGCATCACGCCGGTTTCTTTCCTGGTGGCAAAATTTATCGCTACCAGAACTTACAGCATGTTCAAACTGCAGTCTGAGACCAGAGGTGAGCAGACTTCTTTGATTGAGGAAATGATCGGCAACCAGAAGATTGTAAAGATCTTTTCTCAGGAAAAAGCAGTGAAGGAGCAGTTCGCTGAGATTAACGGCAGGTTGGAGAAGTGCTCTTTGAAGGCAATCTTCTTCTCATCCATTACCAATCCGGCAACCCGTTTTGTAAACAGCCTTGTATATGCAGGAGTAGGAATTTTTGGAGCGTTTGTCGCAATCAAGGGTGGTATCAGTGTAGGAAAGTTATCCTGTTTCTTAAGCTACGCCAACCAGTATACCAAGCCTTTTAATGAAATATCCGGAGTTGTAACGGAACTTCAGAATGCCATTGTGTGTGCTTCCCGTATTTTTGAGTTAATAGAGGAAGAGCCGCAGGTACCTGATAAAGAGGATGCCAAAGTTCTTACGGATGCAGAAGGCAATATAGGACTTGAAAAGGTATACTTCCAGTATGTGCCGGAAAAGAAGCTGATCCAGGACTTTAATCTGAAGGTAAAGCCCGGTCAGAGGGTGGCTATCGTAGGACCTACGGGCTGCGGCAAGACGACAGTCATCAATCTGCTCATGCGGTTCTATGATGTGGACAGCGGCTCTATCAAAGTGGATGGAACAGATATCAGGGATATTACAAGAGGAAGCCTGCGCACCAGCTACGGTATGGTGCTTCAGGATACCTGGCTGCGCAGCGGTACCATTCGTGACAATATCAGGATGGGCAAGCCTGAGGCAAGTGACGAAGAGGTGATTGCAGCTGCCAAGGCTGCTCATGCTCACAGCTTTATCAAACGTCTGCCTCAGGGCTATGATACTGTGATCACGGAAGACGGAGGCGGCCTGTCACAGGGACAGAAGCAGCTTCTGTGTATCGCCAGAGTAATGCTTTGTCTGCCGCCGATGCTGATATTGGATGAGGCAACTTCTTCCATTGATACACGTACGGAGATCAGGATTCAGAAAGCATTTGCCAGAATGATGGAGGGACGCACCAGCTTTATTGTGGCGCACAGATTGTCTACCATCCGGGAGGCTGATATTATTCTGGTTATGAAAGATGGCAATATCATTGAACAGGGAGATCATGAGACACTCCTTTCAAAGGGTGGTTTCTATGCCCGGCTCTACAACAGCCAGTTCGCGGGGTGATGCATATGAATCAAAAAATAGAGCATCAGATTTTTGATGAAGAACGTTCTCTGTACAATCTGTGTAACGCTGAGGTGGCAGACTGTACGTTTGCAGGGCCTGCAGACGGGGAATCAGTGCTGAAAGAAGCACGGAATGTGACGGTAGCTGACTGCCATTTTTCCCTGAGATATCCGTTGTGGCATACAGAAGGGTTTTGGCTGCTTCACAGCGATATGGATGAGAAGACCAGGGCACCTATCTGGTATGCATCCCGGGGCAGGATTGAAGATTGCGATATCAGAGGAATCAAGTGTCTGAGAGAATGCAGTCAGATACAGATTCACGGGAGTAAGATACAGTCACCGGAGTTCGGCTGGCGGTGTCAGGATGTAGAAATTACAGACAGTGTGATGGAGTCGGAATACTTTCTGTTTGAATGCCGTAATGTGAAAGTTGACAGGCTTCAGATGAAAGGAAAATATTCTTTTCAGTATATCGAGAATATGGAAATCAGGGATTCTGTACTGGATACCAAAGATGCTTTCTGGCACAGTAAGAATGTGACGGTGTATAACAGCGTGGTTAAAGGTGAGTATCTTGGCTGGTTTTCAGAAGGATTGACACTGATAGGGTGCAAGATCATCGGTACCCAGCCTCTTTGTTACTGCAAGAATCTGGTTCTGAAGGATTGCACCATGGAAGGAACCGACCTGGCATTTGAGTACTCGGAAGTGGATGCAGAGGTAAAGGGACATATCTTGTCGGTTAAGAATCCTAAAAGTGGCAGGATTGTGGCAGATTCCATTGGTGAGATTGTCAGAGAGGGTTCTATTATGGAGGATACGGCACAGATTATAGTGCGGTGGTCATATTGAAATAATAAGAAGACTGTGATACAGATCGTAAATGATTGTATTGCAGTCTTTTTATATACAGCTTACAAGACAGCAGGTATCCTTTTGTAACAGTTCAGACGCGCCATTCGCAAAGCATCGCAGATGATTTGTGCGCCTACGTCTAGGGTTGTATGAACTGTTACATTTGTCAAATAATTAATTTATTGACATATGGGGAGTTGTATGGTAGTGTTATGTCAGGGAAAAATATTTGCTATGGGACAGGTGGAGGTGCAGCCATGAATCAGGACGTTGTGAAAGATGAGAAAGAACAGAATGAAGTACGTTTGAGAGGGATGTACCAGATATGTCGGGAGATCTTCGGGACGGATGATGTGGAAGAACTGAAGGAGATTGCGCGGAAAGCCAGGCTTTATGATGAGCAGAATTCTGCAGCCAGACCTCAGAATGTGCGCAATGCCGGCAGGAAGGCGCGGTTTAGTGAAGAGGAGATTGCCGAAATTTTAAAGATGGACAGGGAAGGCAGAAAGGTTACGGAGATTGCGGAGGCAATGGGAACCAGCCGCCAGACTATTTACAAATATTTGGAAAATGAGAAGCGTCTGAAAGAAGATGTGAATGTTACCATGCGGATGAAGTATATGTATAATGACGTATTGTGTACAGTTATCGATGTGGACTTCCTGCACCGGAAAATTTATATTGATAATCGGGTGAATGTACCTATTTTCAGGGCGTTTGGTGTAATGGAACATCCGACGTGGGAAGATTTTGAATATTTTCTGGAAAGCAGATGCTTTCCGAGAAGTCGAGCGGGCTTAAAGCGACTCTTAAAAGAGTTGGAAATTGCATATTATGACCCGCTTTTGATCATTGAGAAGACCCAGGGAAGGATGGCAGAGGACCATCATTGGATTGAAATTATCTATAAAGATGATATTGTGTAAGATGATTAATTTTGCATAAGAAAATTTAGGGAAAGGAGGCAGAATTTATGCGGGAAATTCGGTTAAAAGAAGAGGAGAGAGCCTTCTGTGAGGGGAAGACCTCCAAAGGGAATCAGTGGAAATGGAAGCAGGGAGATTACTGGTATAAGGCAGACTTTATGGGATATGAAAGTCTGTCAGAAGTATTGGTATCAGGACTGCTTCAGTATACTAATGTGGGGCAATATGTACAATATGATCTCTGCGGAATCGTTCAGGAGCAGGCTGTGATGGGCTGCTGCAGCCGCAATTTCCTGGAAGAGGGAGAGAATTTGATTACATTAGACAGGCTTTTTCGTATGTACCTGGGATGTAGTATTGTAGAACGTCTGGCCAAAATTCAGAATATAAGAGAAAGAGTGGAATACGTGGCGGAAAATGTAGCGGAGATAACAGGACTCGAGGACTTTGGAAAATATCTGACCATGCTTTTGGAGATAGACGCATTTTTCCTAAACGAAGACAGACATATGAATAATATCGCAGTGATCTTTCATGGTGAGAAAAGAAAATTTCGTCTGTGTCCTGTATTTGATAATGGTCTGGCACTTCTTGCAGATACTACCATGGATTTCCCGATAACAGAATTGACGGAAGATATAGATAAATATATACAAAGGATTCATGCAAAGCCATTTGCCGGAGATTTTGAAGAACAGGCGGATGCCGCCGAGCAGATATATGGAAGGCAATGGAAAATGAATTTTACCGTGAAAGATATGGAAGAAAAGTTGAAAGAATGCGCAGAAGGGTATGACGAAGCAATCATAGAACGCGTACGTTATATTTTGCGGTGTCAGATGAGAAAATACGGTAAACTGGTATAAATGATAGGCGAGGTATGCATGTAACCACCATTTTTTTTATTGTGAAAAGAGCCTAAATATAGTATAATGAATAAGCCAGCCAGCAACAGAGGTGAATATGGCTAAAGTTTATTTGGTTGACAGTGAGAATATTGGTGCCAGCTGGTCGCAGCTTCTGGCTTCCATGTCCAAAGAGGACAGAATGTACGTTTTCTATACAGACAAGAGTCCGTATATCAGTTATGAAAATTTACTGCAGGTAATTGCACATTGTGAGATTCCTGTTTTCCTCAAATGTTATGAGGGAAAGAATGCACTTGATTTTCAGCTGGTTTCAGAACTCGGTTTTAAACTGTGCCAGGATCCTGAAGCAGAATTTATCATTGTTTCAGATGATTATGGATACGATGCAGCGGTAAGATATTGGTCTGAGAGAAAGTACAATGTGCGGCGTATCGGTAAAAAGTATTGCCGTCCTGTCCTGCCCAAGAGGGATAACGTGGCAGTACAGTCTGAAGTGAGAACTGTCCAGGTTGAAGAACGGAAGGCGCAGCCGGTACAGATTGCGGAGCCATTTTCGGAAGAAGTCATGAATGCGCCTGTTATATCTGAGAAAGAAAATGAGCAAGCGATTCCGGAAGAGCAGGTTAAAGAGCAGCCCGAAGCTGAACAGGCAGTTTTAGTTGAACAGACAGTTGCAGCTGAACAGCCTGATACAGATGCACAGCCGGTTACGGAGGAGCAGGCCGGGCAGGAGGCACCACAGAAATCACAGAAGGACAATCAAAATCAGAAACGGTCAAGAGACCGCAGAAAGAAACACAAAAAGGAAGCAGCAAAAGACCCCGATAAAGCAGCGGGGACATCGACAGAAGAAAATGCGGCGGCTGATACGGTTATTGCCAAAGACTCTGCAGAGTCAGCAGAGCAACAGCGTGAGGCCAACGGAACGAAGGCAGAACCTGTAATGGTGGAGCAGATTACCACTGAGCAGGTGCAGACCGAACAGGATCAGGCTGAACAGGATCAGAGTGAACAGGTGCAGACTGAGCAGGAAAAGAATGAGCAGGGGCAGACAGAGCAGAATCAGGCTGAACAGGAAAAGGCTGAACAGGATCAAACAGAACAAGATCAGTACGAACAGGAAAAGACTGAACAGGATCAAACAGAACAAGGTCAGATTGAACAGAAGGAAAATGAAGAGTTTAAGCTGGACTTTCAAATCCTGGATATGGTAAAGCGCTGCGGCAGCCCTGAACCCGAGAAGGATGCAAGATGTGTAAAGGAACTGTTTTGTACTCTTTCCATGAGTAATCTGACGAGTGTAAATAATGCTTTAACAAGTCTCATCGGTAATGAATTGGGCAATGATATCTACCGGGAATTGAAAGAGCATCAGGAATGCAGAGAGCAGCTGGATGCACTTTATTGCCCTGCTGTGAAAAACAGATTTATCCATTATGTACAGATTGTGCTGGACAGAAGCCAACTGGAGGGTGTAACGGCAGAGGAACTCGGCAATTTCCTGCTTCGTATTCCCAGGAAAAATCTCAATTCCATTCGTTCAGCCATGATGAAAGAATTTGGTCATGATCTGGGCGCGGAAGTTTACACAGTGTTTAAGACACACATTAAGGTATTGAACAAAATTTAAGAAGAAATGGCTGGCAACGGTTGCAAGGAGCTGTTCGTGCGGAATGAAGCTTTCCATTCGTACGTCAGCTCTTTTGCAATATTAGGGAGGGATGGAGAATGAAAGAATTTACTCTGGTGAAGTCCTATCGGGATAATGAGGAACTCAGGAAAAGCTTTAATAAGCTGGCGGAAGAAACATTTGGACTTTCTTTTGAGGATTGGTACCGGAATGGATACTGGTCTGACAATTACAATCCATATTCTATTGTACATCAGGGAACAGTGGTGGCTAACGTATCTGTGAATACTATGGATATGTGGTGCGATGGCGTGGAGAAACGTTTTATCCAGCTGGGGACTGTCATGACAAAACCTGATTACCGGGGACAAGGGCTGAGCAGAAGACTGATGGAAGAGATTCAGAAGGATTATGCAGATAAAGCAGAAGGAATCTACCTTTTTGCAAATGACAGTGTGCTTGATTTTTATCCGAAGTTTGGTTTCAGAAAAGCGAGAGAGTATCAATATTGGAAAGAGATAAAGACGACAGATTCCGCAAGTGCGGTGCCCGTTTCTATGAAAGAAAAAGCGGACTGGCAGAGACTGGAGAATGCAATTTTGAAAAGCTGCAGTAATTCTTCCTTTGGAATGAATAGAAATGTCGGATTGATTCTGTTCTATGTGACAAAATTTATGCAGGAAAATGTATATTTTATAAAAGAACAGGATGCCTGGGTGATAGCAGAGGTTGATGGAGATACTTTATTTTTGCAGGAGATAATTGCTTCAGAAGAAGTTGATCTTGACGGGATTATTAATGCTTTCGGAAATACCTTTAAAAAAGTGATTCTTGGCTTCACCCCCATTTGCAAAGATGGATATGAGATGAGAGAAGTAGAGGAAGAGGATACTACGTTATTCATAGATGAGAATATGGAAGAGGTACTGAAATATGTTATGTTTCCGGTGTTATCTCATGCGTAAAGTATTGCTGTTTTCGCACAATGTCAGTTATGGCTTTTGGATTTTGGGCGAAAGAATCCACTAAGAAGCGGAATTGTGCAAAAAATTAAAAAAATTAAAATAAAGTGTTGACAGGAGTCGAAAAGGGTGATATACTCACATTCGTTGTCCGGTAAGACAGCTGATTCAAATCCGAAACTTGAAAAAAGTTGAAAGAAAATGAAAAAAGTTGTTGACAAACAATAAGAAATGTGATAACCTATAGAAGTTGTCGCTGAGAGATGAAAACATGAGACAACAAAGTACCTTGACAAATAAACAGTAATGCAACCCTGAATAATTCCAAGCGAGATCAAAGATCTCGCAAGAGAAAGAATTGATTGAAGAATTCAAACAATTCTGGATTTGTTCAGAGGATACGAAC